>JAGRMP010000511.1 GCA_020441225.1 Maritimibacter sp.
GGCGATTTCATCGAGGACAAGAACGCGGTGCTGCCGCTGGACTCGGCGATCCAGGAGAACCTGAAGGAGACCACGACCCGGGTGCTGGCGTCTTTGACGCCGCGCGAAGAGCGGGTGCTGCGGATGCGCTTCGGGATCGGGATGAACACCGACCATACGCTCGAAGAGGTGGGGCAGCAGTTCAGCGTGACGCGGGAGCGGATCCGGCAGATCGAGGCGAAGGCTCTGCGGAAGCTGAAGCACCCGTCGCGGTCGCGGAAGCTGAGGAGCTTTTTGGATCAGTGAGGCCCCGAACGGTAACGCCTCTGACCCGGCAACGGGCGTTTGCCACGATCAAGGTCCTGGCAAACGCCGTTCTCAACGGCGAAAAGGCGGTTGCGTATTCCGACCTTGCGAACCGCTTGGGCATGCCAAACGACACCGGGCGTGGCCTCGGCCCGATTCTTGATGAAGCAGCTGCGATGTGCATGGAGCACGGATTACCGGACGTATCGGCAATCGTCGTGACCAAGGAGAGCCTCGCATCGGGTGTTCCGATGCCTTCCGAAGACTCATTCAAAGACGGGGTTTGGCCCCTCACTGGACTGTCACGGGAGGATGTTCCTGCTGAACAGGCACGCGTACAATCATTCGACTGGGGGAGTGTCCGATCCCTTGGGTTAGGCGACAAAAAAACCTAGGCCGTGTTTCGCCGCAGGGATCCGGCTGCGTCCGACGTCACCCCAACCGCTCCGCGATCCACAGCTTGATCAGCGCCTGACGGCTGACGCCCAACCGCGCCGCCTCGCGGTCGAGGCCGGTGACCATCCAGGCGGGGAAGTCGACGTTGACGCGGCGGGCTTCCAGGTTGGGGCGACGGGCGGTCGACGCATCGAGATACTCCGCGATGTCCTCGCCCGCGTCGAACCTTGCTTCGAACTCAGCCGCCGTGATAGATTTCCCACTCATTTTTTCTCGCTCTCCGCACGGAAATGATCCGCACCTTTCCTTCGCGCATCGTGAACACCGCGGTCCACAGGTTCGCGCCGATCCGGCCGATGATGATCGACCGGGGCTCGGTCACGGACCGCGCATCGACAACCACGGCGATCCCGTCCGACCAGATCTCCTGCGCCGTTTCGAAGTCGATCCCGTGTTTCTCGACGTTGATGGCGCTCTTGGCCGGGTCGTACTCGAACTCCATGGGGTAATATTGGAGAGTTTCGGTATATAATCAACCCAGTCACTGACCGGCTTTGCAACCATCGTCTTCCCGGGTCTTTGCTTCTATGCTGAATGAAGACCTGACCAGACCGCGAACGGAGCCCACCCATGTCCCTCTTCTCCAAACTCTTCGGCGGCGGCGGTGCCGCTTCGGCGCCTGAGCCGGAAACCTATGAGGGGTTCCGGATCTTCCCGGAACCGATCAAGGAGAGCGGGGGCTTTCGCCTCGGGGCGCGGATCGAGAAGGAGGTCGGGGGTGAGACCAGGGTTCACCGGCTGATCCGGGCCGACGTGTTCCAGTCGGAGGACGAGGCCATGAAGTTCTCGGTCTCGAAGGCGAAGCAGATGATCGACCAGATGGGCGAGGGGCTGTTCGGCTGAGCCCACGTGGGCCGGTCTGTGCGCCGGTGGGGCCGGGGGCCGCGG
>JAGRMP010000512.1 GCA_020441225.1 Maritimibacter sp.
GGCGATTTCATCGAGGACAAGAACGCGGTGTTGCCGCTGGACTCGGCGATCCAGGAGAACCTCAAGGAGACCACGACCCGGGTTTTGGCGTCTTTGACGCCGCGGGAAGAGCGGGTGCTGCGGATGCGCTTCGGGATCGGGATGAACACCGACCATACGCTCGAAGAGGTGGGGCAGCAGTTCAGCGTGACCCGGGAGCGGATCCGGCAGATCGAGGCGAAGGCTTTGCGCAAGCTGAAGCACCCGTCACGGTCGCGGAAGCTGAGGAGCTTTTTGGATCAGTGACCATGGACGGGCCGGCGCTTTCTCTTGTTTCGAACTTGTTTCAAAAGATCGTGGCAGAGGAAGCGCAGCTCGCCTTCCTTAAACTCCTGCTCACGCTGTCTTCGGATAAGCGATTTTCGTTGTTGCCTGTGAAGCACGGGAATGTCACGGCTATCCATATTTCGACGTCTCCGACCAAACGGCCTTATGGAGATGCCGAGTACGCATTTTCTGCGGCGAAAGATCACCTGAAATGGTGGTTCCGGTCTCCGGCCTTTGAGAACGGTTTGGTTGAGATGAACGAGCTTTCATCGTCGCTGTCACCCTTGAGGCGGAACAAGAAGGGAGAAGCGACATTTGATATTTTCACGCTTGAAGACGCAGGCCGCGTTCTCGAATGCATTCAATAGGTGTGTCTTTTTCACTGGGTCTACGCCGGAAAAGCGGCATTGAGGCCGGGAGGGTTCACTCCAACCGCTCCGCGATCCACAGCTTGATCAGCGCCTGACGGCTCACGCCCAGTCGCGCCGCCTCGCGGTCGAGGCCGGTGACCATCCAGGCGGGGAAGTCGACGTTGACGCGGCGGGCTTCCAGGTTGGGGCGACGGGCGGTCGACATGTCGACATACTGATCGATGTCCTCGCCCGCGTCGAACTTTGCGTCGAACTCAGCCGCCGAGATAGATTTCCCACTCATTCTTCCTCGCTCTCCGCACGGAAATGATCCGCACCTTTCCCTCGCGCATCGTGAAGACCGCAGTCCACAGTTTGGCACCGATCCGGCCGATGATGATCGACCGGGGCTCGGTCACCGAGCGCGCATCGACAACCACCGCAATCCCGTCCGACCAGATCTCCTGCGCCGCTTCGAAGTCGATCCCGTGTTTTTCGGCGTTGCCGGCGCTCTTGGCCGGATCGTACTCGAACTCCATGGATAGATATTGGAGAGATTTGGTATGAAATCAACCCATATGGGGTTTTCTGCCGCAACTGTCGTCTTCCCCGGTCTTTGCTTCTATGCTGAATGAAGACCTGACCAGACCGCGAACGGAGCCCACCCATGTCCCTCTTCTCAAAACTCTTCGGCGGCGGCAGCGCTGCTTCGGAGCCCGAGCCGGAAACCTATGAGGGGTTCCGCATCTTTCCCGAGCCGATCAAGGAGAGCGGGGGCTACAGGCTCGGGGCGCGGATCGAGAAGGAGGTGGGCGGCGAGACCCGGGTCCACCAGCTCATCCGGGCGGACGTGTTCCAGTCGGAGGAGGAGGCCATGAAGTTCTCGGTCTCGA
>JAGRMP010000513.1 GCA_020441225.1 Maritimibacter sp.
GCATTATGAGTCCGCATCCTAGGGGCGGGCAGCCGGTTTCCTAGGAAAGCAGGAAAGCAGGAACTCGGGATGATGGGAAGTTCAGGAGCGGGCGCAGAAGGCGGCGTGAGCCGAGCTGCATCTGGTCCGGCCCTGTGCGCGCCGGGACGTCGCGTGCCAGTCGGTCGCCGACCGGATCAGAAGTCCGGGGTCACGCCGGGAAGCTCCAGCGCCCGCATCATGTCGCGCAATTCTTGGCGGGCGGCGACGTTGGAGATGTTCATCTGGCCCTTCACGCCGATGTCGCGCAGATCGAGCAGGGTCAGGCCGCGCGGGAAGAGTTCGCGGAAGATCACCCGTTCGTTGAAGCCGGGCGCAATGCGGAAGCCGACGCGTTGCGAAAGGTCTTCGAGCGCGTGGGCCATCTTTTCCTTGTTGACCATCCGCTGGGCGCCGAGGCGGTTGCGCACCACCACCCAGTCGATCGGCTTGAGCCCGGCCTGGGCGCGCAGCTGGCGGGCGTTCCAGACCATTTCGGAATAGACCGAGGGGCCGAGGATCTCACCGCTCTCGCCGTCGATATGGGCGAGCAGGTCGAAATCGACGAAGCTGTCGTTGAGCGGGGTGACCAGCGTGTCGGCAAGCGTATGCGCGACCTGGCTGAGACGGGTATGCGAACCGGGGCAGTCGATGACGATGAAATCGGTTGTGGCTTCGAGCCCGGCCACCGCCTGGCTCAGCCGCCGGTCATGAAGGTTTTCGCCGGGGGCGAGCTTGGCGGGGTCGATCTCGGGAAGCACCGCTTCGACGGGCGACGGCAGGGTGTAGCCGTGCCGCTCCATCGAGGTCTTGCGGTTGGCGAGATAGCGGGCGGTGGTCTTCTGCCTGAGGTCGAGGTCGATCATCCCGACTTTGTGGCCGAGCCGCGCCAGGGCGGTCGCCACATGCATGGCCACGGTGGACTTGCCCGCGCCCCCTTTTTCGTTTCCGACGACGATAATATGCGCCACGTGCCGTTCCTAACCTTTGACCCGAGCCAAAACCGCGCAATGCTGCGCTTCCGGAGACCTTAGACAGGGACAAAGGGCGAGAAAAGGCGCGACTGTGGCAATTTCATGGACAATGCGCCGGGCCTGGACCCTACTCGACAGCGGTGCCGAACAGGGTGATGACGGCGCCGAGCAGCGCCAGCGCCGCGAAGGCCACGGCGCGCGCGGGGGCGGTCCGACGGTTGCGCCAGGCGGCGAGACCGGCCTGGACGGCGTAATAGGCCGCAAAGGCGCGCGAGGCATAGGCGATGATCTCGAATACGTCCGCGGTCCAGGTGAGGGCGATCCCGGCCGCTGCGGTCAGCGCATAGGCCTGGCGCGTGGTCACCCGGCGGCGGCTCAGCTCGTTCACCAGCCCGCCCGCGCCGCCGGTGTCCGCCACCGCGGCGGAGAACTGCGCCGCCAGCGCCGCGGCGACCAGCACCGCCGGCAGCACCGGCGAGACGATCTCCATCATGTCGATGATCGCGGTTTCGGAGAGGTCGACGTCGCCGGGGGCGAAGCTGTAGGCGGTGAGGCCGATATAGACCACGTAGATCGCGGTCGCGACGATCTGGGCGAGGCGCATCGACCGCACGCGGGTGGGGGCGTCGTAGCTGCCGCCGAGGTAGCGCGAGGTCTCGAACCCCTGCACCGTGACGATCAACCCGAAGCCGAGGGTCAGTGCGGCCCAGCCGGTGGTCTCGGCCGGGTTGAAATCGAGCGCGCCCGCCGCCGCGCGGCCCCAGGTGAAGGCTGCGAGCCCGAGGAGCAGGCCGGCGATGATCGTGAGCTTGAGCGAGACGGAAGCGTATTCGAGCCGTTCGAGCAGGGTGAATCCGCGGGTCCAGCCGACCCAGAGGATCACTGCATAGACGGCGGTGGTCACGAGCCGCGCCGCGTGGTCGTTGTCCCAGGGGGTGAGCGAGACGGCGAAGGCGCCGAACAGGTTGAGGTAATAGGCGACCGAGACCATGTAGGCGAAGCCGAGCAGCGCCGAGGCGAGGGTTTCGCCGGCGGCGTTGCGCGCGGCGGTGCCGGCGGCAAGGGCGGCGATATTGGCGCGGATCGCGGCGCCGAACCCCCAGGCGACGGTGCAGAGCGCCAGCATGGCCGCCGGGGCCCAGCGGCCATAGGCCTGGTCGAGCACCGGGCCGAGCACCAGGAAGCCGGAGCCGATGATCGAGGCGAGGGGCGTGATCGTCGCGCGCCAGGTCTCGTGCCGGCGCAGCACCGGCCACCACATCAGGGCGGCTGTGGCCAGGATCGCGGCGAAGATGGCGATATCGAGGATCATGCGGCCGGTGTCGGGGAATCCGGCGGGATCTGCAAGCCCGTTTGCCGGGCTGAGCGCGGCCCGACCGGGGCGCGGGCGGCACAAGCAAAACGCCGCCCGGTCGGGGCGGCGTTCTGGGTCTTGCAGCGCTGGCGCAGGCTCAGAAGCCGAGGCCGGCG
>JAGRMP010000514.1 GCA_020441225.1 Maritimibacter sp.
CCGATGAGTATCTGGGTGCGACGCATCAGTTCTGCCCTCCCGAAGCGGTGGTGTCGGCCGCGCTGTCGGTGCGGCTGCGCTGGACTTCATTGAGCGGCAGGTAGGGCACCACGCCCGAGCCGCTGGCGCCGTCGTCGATGATGATCTTGTCGACATCGCCGAGCACGCGTTCCATGGTTTCGAGGTAGAGCCGCTTGCGGGTCACCGCTTCCGCCTTGGCGTATTCGTCATAGACCGCGATGAACCGCGCGGCCTCGCCCTCGGCTTCGTTGACCACCTGGGCGCGGTAGCCCTCGGCCTCTTCGAGGAGCTGCGCCGCTTCCCCGCGCGCCGCCGCGATCACCCGGTTGGAATAGGCGTCCGCCTGTTTCTCGAGCGTGTCGCGGGTCTGTTCCGCCGCCTGGACGTTGCGGAAGGCGTCGATCACCTCGGCCGGCGGGTCGGCGCGGTCGAAGTTGACCCGGACGATGTTGACGCCGGACTGGTAGATGTCGAGCGTGCGCTGGATCAGCTCCTGCAGCTCCTGGGCGATGGCGCCCCGGTCGCGGTTGAGGATCGGCGCAAGGTCGGAACGGCCGATGATCTCGCGCATGGCCGATTCCGACACCGCGGTGATCGTGTCGACCGGATCGGCGACGTTATAGACGAAATCCTCGACGTCGCCGATGTTCCAGACCACCTGGAAATCGATGTCGACGATGTTCTCGTCGCCGGTCAGCATCAGCCCCTCGTTGGTGCCGGTGCCGATGTCGATCGTGTTTTCGCGCGTCACCGGATAGACCTCGTAGGTCACCACCGGCCAGGGCGCAAAGTTGAGACCTTCGGTGCCGACCGCGTAGCGCTCGCCGAACAGAAGCTCGACAGATTGTTCCGACGTGTCGACCCGGTAGAGGCTGGCGAAGACCCAGGCCGCCACCACGGCAAGACCGACCAGGATGAAGCCGCCGCGCCCGAAGCCGGGGCCGTTGCCGCCGCCATCCGCGCCGTTGCCGCCGCCGCCCGAGCGCCGCGCGCCCTTGCCGCCCATCAGCACGCGCAGCTGTTCCTGGCCCTTGCGCATCAGGTCGTCGATCTCGGGAATCTGCGGGCCGTCCTGGCCATTGCCGGGACGGCGTCCGCCGCCCCTGTCGTCTCCCCCGCCGCCGGAGCCGCCGCGGTTGCCGCCGCCGCCCCAGGGCCCGCCATTGTCACTGGCCATCAGGTCATTTCCTCTCTCGTCACTTCCGGGACATGGACGGTGATTTGTGCCCTGTCCCGATGGTTTTCAACCCGTTCGCGATCCCTGCCCGCCCCCTCCCGGGACGGTCAGTGGCTGCGGGTCGGCTGTTTCATCAGCACGATTTCCTCGGCCATCGTCGGATGCACCGCGACGGTGCGGTCGAAATCGGCCTTGGTCGCGCCCATCTTGATCGCCACGGCGGCGAGCTGGATCATCTCGCCCGCCCCGTCAGCGACGATATGGCAGCCGAGCACCTTGTCGGTCGCCTTCGAGACGATGAGCTTGAACAGCACCCGTTCGGACGCGCCGATAAAGGCCTTCTGCATCGGCCGGAAGGCGGCGCAGTAGATGTCGACCGGCTCCTGCTCGCGCGCCGTCTCCTCGGTGAGCCCGATCGACCCGTATTCCGGCCGGGTGAACACCGCCGAGGGCACGAGAACGTGATCGGGTTTGGTCGGGTTGCCTTTGAACACCGTCTCGACGAAGGCCATGCCCTCGCGGATCGCGACCGGGGTCAGCTGGATCCGGTTGGTGACGTCGCCGACCGCGTAGATCGAGGGCACGCTGGTCTGGCCGTAATCGTCGACCTCGACCTCGCCCCAGCGCCCGAGCTTCACGCCGACCTCTTCCAGCCCCATGCCCTGGGTGTTCGGGTGCCGCCCGGTGGCGTAGAGCACCTGGTCGAACGTGTCCTCGCGCCCGTCGATCCCCTTGACCCAGATCTTGCCGCCCCGGCGCTCCATCCGCTCGACGTCGGCGCCGACATGCAGATCGACCCCGTGGCCGCGGATCAGCTCGGCGAGATGGCCGCGCACCTCGTCGTCGAAGCCGCGCAGGATCTGCGCGCCGCGGTACCATTGTGCCACATGGGCGCCGAGCCCCTGGAAGATGGTCGCGAATTCGCAGGCGATATAGCCGCCGCCGACAATCAGGATCCGCTCGGGGAATTTCTCCAGCGAAAAGATGTCGTTCGACGTGATCGCGAGATCGCAGCCGTCGAATTTCGGCACGTAGGGCGTGCCGCCGGTGGCGATCAGGACATGTTTCGCGGTGATCTCCTCGCCGCTCGACAGCGCCACCGTGTGCGCATCCTTCACTGTGGCACGGGCGTTGTATTCAGTGACCCCGGCCTTGCCGAGATTGCTGCGGTAGATCCCTTCCAGCCGGTCGAGCTCGGCCGCCAGCTTGGGGCGGAACTTGTCCCAGTTGAACGTGCCGCCCTCGTAATCCCAGCCATACCCTCGCGCCTCCTCGGCGGCCGGCCCGTAGGTCGAGGCGAAGACCATCAGCTTCTTCGGCACGCAGCCCCGGATCACGCAGGTGCCGCCCATGCGGTATTCCTCCGCCAGCGCCACCTTGGCCCCGGTCTCCGCCGCGACCCGGCCCGCGCGCACGCCGCCCGAACCGCCGCCGATCACAAAGAGGTCGTAGTCGAATGTCATGTCTTCCGCTTTCTTCCCGAGCCAGCTCCGATCCGCCCCTGATGTATGCGGACCGACCCCAAAGGGAAAGACCAAAGCGGGGCCCATCGGATTTTGCTTGCTTATGGCAAGTATATTTACATACTGCCGTCACGCCCCTGAACGGATCTCCCGCCATGCCGTCCTCCACGCCGTCCGCACCGCCCCCCTCCAAGCCCAACACCCTGCCGTCCACCGGGTCTTCCACCACCGATCGTATCCGGGCCTTCAACCGCTATTACACCAACCGTGTCGGGCTGCTCGGCCGCACGGTGACGGCGGATCTGGGCCTGACCGAAGCCCGCATCCTCTACGAGATCGGCGCCGACCCGGAACCGACCGCGCGCCAGATCGCGCGCCGCTTCGGGTTCGACGAGGGCTATTGCAGCCGGGTCCTGAAACAGCTCGAGACCCGTGGCTACATCCAGCGCACACCGGCGCCGCAAGACGCGCGGGTCAACCTCCTCCGCCTGACCGCGCATGGCCGCGAGGTCCAGGCGGAGCTCATCCGCGCCGCCGCCCAGGCGATTGACGGGATGATCACGGACCTGCCGGCGGTCAGCGTCGCCCAGCTCGTCGCCGCGATGGGGGCAATCGAGACCATCCTCTCCTGGCCCGACACACCCGCGCCCGCGCTGCGCCCCTTTGGTATTGGCGATCCGGGCCGCGGCGATCTTGGCTGGGTCGTCCAGCGCCACGGCGACCTCTACGGCGCGCGCGAAGGCTACGACATCCGCTTCGAAGCCCTGGTCGCGCGCATCCTGTCCGATTTCGTCGCCCGCGATGCCGGCCCTCGCGAACAGGGCTGGATCCTGCAGGCGGGCGACATGCGGCTGGGCTGCGTCTTCGTCGTTACCGAGGACGACACCACCGCGCGCCTGCGCCTCCTGCTGCTCGAACCCTTCGCGCGCGGGCGCGGCCTCGGCGAAAAGCTCCTGACCACCGCCCTCGCCCACGCCCGCGCGACCGGCTTCGAGCGCATGGTGCTCTGGACCCACGCCGGGCTGCCCGAAGCCTGCGGGCTCTACCAAAAGGCCGGCTTCCGGCTGGTGTCGAGCACGCCGGGCGCGGCCTTCGGGCAGAAGATGGAAGACCAGGAATGGGAATTGCGGCTCGCGTAAGCACCCCGCCGTCCCCGCAAAGCGCCACCGAACCGCCAGGCGCGGCGCCAAGCGGTTTCGAAACCGCTTACGCGCCTTCCAAGGCGCGTCCGCCCGCGCTCAATCCGCGGCGGTCCCGCCCCCGCCCGGCACGCGGTAGGCGAGCCCCGGCAGCCGCGCTTTCAAAGCCGCCAGCACCTCCGCCGTCGCCGCCGCCCCGATCAGCCGGGTCGGGATCGGCATCACCCGTTCCCCGCCCCCGGCCCCGGCCCGCAAGAGCAGCGCCCCGATCCGCCCGCCCGGGGTGATCGTATGCGCGGCGATCTCGCTCCAGCCCGCTGTCACCACCCGGCCGGTGGCGTAGCACACCGCGACCCCCGCGGGCCCGAGCCGCACCACCCAGGGCTGCCGCACGAGACCGAGCAGGTTGTAGACGGCAAGCCCCAGCATCAGCGCCGCGAACGCCGCCCAGCCCCAACCGACCCAGGACCCGGGCCCCTGCACCGCGCCCGCGCCGGCGACCAGCGCCGCGACCAGCCCGAGCACCACCGCAAACACCCGCCGGACCCGCCAGGCCCGCAGCACCGGAAACACAGCGTCTCCCTTGGCCCTCAAGGGCTTAGCCCTCACAGGTCGAGAAAGATGTTATCGTCGTCGGCGAAATCGATCCGGCTTTCTTCCTGCGTGCCCTCGTTGATGTCGATCACTTCGACCTTGCCGTCCTGGTGGCCGATCACCACCCGGTCGCAGATGTCGATGAACAGCCCGTTCTCGACCACGCCCGGGATCTGGTTGAGCATCAAGGACAGCTTGCGCGCGTCGCCGATCCGCTGCAGGTGCAGATCGATGATGTGGTTGCCCTCGTCGGTCACGAAAGGCGCCTCGCCGTTCATCCGCAGCGTGCCCGTGGTGCCCAGCACGTCGGTCGCGTCGATCGCCTCTTCGAG
>JAGRMP010000515.1 GCA_020441225.1 Maritimibacter sp.
CAGTCAGCCTCGGCTTCGGCAGCGCGCCGGAGATAGACGCGATGATCTTTCAATCCCCTTCGAGTCGTACCCAATAGCGGAGTCCCGTTGGGGTTGGCGCGCGGCTCGCTTCTGGTGGTGGTCCGGAGGATCTGAACAGTTTCCGGGCGTTTCAAGTCGCAGTGTCAAATGAACTTGGCTTCCGGCGGGGAGCAGGCAATTGTGGTGCTGGCCCATGCGCTGATCGACGAGTGTTTTGCCATTCTCGTCGGTATCCACCGGAGCGGCAGTACGGTCTTGCTGTTCGAACAGAACGCCGAGACGGCATTTTCCACCGTGGAGCGCGGGCATCGTCAGGTCTGCGCCGGCATCAGCGCCGGTGGCATGATTGCGGAGCTTCAGTGACGAACTTGCCCCCATAGTGCTTCCTACCACTCCGACGAATGGATTGCACCATCAAACCCCAGGATCAAACGCTTAGTAGATAGCACCGTGACTTCGCACCGGGCCGGCCTGTCGTCGGCGGCGCGGAGTTGCGATCTTCGGATTGCTTCTTCCCAGGAGCGCTTCAATCTGCCGCCTGTGCGAGCTTGGAAACGCACCGTCTCTCCAGACCACGTGACCGAACAAAAGGGTCCAATTCTCGCATAGCTTGGCAATCGTCAGATCGACAAGCACGCGGTTGTCGAACCCCGTGTGGCTATGAACTGATACTTCCTGCCTGAGGGTGGCCGCCGAGTCTCGGTTCAGCTCCCTTCGAAGCTCGCGGTCGATGTATTGCCGGTATGCCTCACGCCCAAGCAAGCGGGTCGAGTGTCGCAGCCCAGACAGGAACCTGTCCCGTGGCTTACAACCAATCTGACGAGGGAAGCGTGCATCGAACCTTCGGACTAACCAGGCTGATTATTTGACTGCGTAGTGCTTGTAGCTGAATGTCGCATTTTCTGCGACATCAGGCGACTATCTACCGTCTGGTCTGGGACGGTAAATGCTCTATCGTCGTGGTGTCAAAAGTAGTCTTCGGACCAGCCAATACGAACCGGGAGGGAACCTGAAATGAAACTACCGCGTGGCGGCAAGGGATGCCGCGCTGCCATCATGGCGACGGTCGCAATGATGCCCGCGATGGGCCTGGCTGCCGGATCCGACGAGATGATCAGGCTGACGGTCATCAACTCGTCGGAAACCGACGTGCCGACCTACATACTCGGTCATGTCCTCCAGAAGGCGGGTTTCGAAGTCGAGTTCGTGTCGGCGGACTACACCGCCGGTCTGACCGGGCTGCAACTGGGCGATCTTCACACCTTCTTGTGCTGGGACACGACCTGGGACGCCTGCCAGGAAGCGGTCGGCAGCGGCGATGTCATCAATGCCGGCTCCTCCGGGATAGGGGTGCGAGAGGGCTGGTGGTATCCTAAATCGCTCGAGGCGATGTGTCCGGGTCTGCCGGACTACAAGGCGCTCCTCGAGGAGGGCTGCGTGAAGGCGCTCGCCACGGCCGAAACCGAACCCAATGCGCAGTTTGTCGCCGCGCCGGCCGACTGGATCACCTATGTCGACGAGACGATCGACGCCTTCGGGTTCGAGATTGAACCGATCACCTCGGGCAGTTCCGGTGCGCTTATCGCCACTCTGAAGGGCGCATATGACCGGCAGCAGCCGATCATGGGCTGGGGCTACAGCCCGCACTGGTTCTTCGACAAGGCCGAGGGGGATTATGTGGCGTTCCCGGCCTACGAGCCGGCCTGCTTCACCGACCCGGCCTGGGGCCCCATCGCCGACAAGACGCATGACTGCGCGACGCCGTCGGGCTTTCTCTGGAAGCTGATGAACCGTGACATATCGCTCAAAACTCCGGCGGCGGCGCGGATCTATTACCTCTTCACCCTCGACGCCCGGACCGTCGCCGACGGCATGGAGCGGGTCGATGTCGAGGGCGTGTCCTACGACCAGATGGCCGCGGACTGGGTCGACGCGAACGAAACCGTGTGGCGCGGCTGGCTGAAGTAAAGATCATCCGGAAACCACGACTCCGGGCGCCGGGCAGGTCTTGCCCGGCGTC
>JAGRMP010000516.1 GCA_020441225.1 Maritimibacter sp.
CCTGAACCGCCGCGCCCATCGCGGTGGAGGCGAGGGCGATGATCGAGGCGACCGAGAGGTCGATCTCGCCCGAGATGATGAGCAGCGCCATGGCGAAGGCGATCATCGCCTTTTCGGTAAAGTTGAAGGTGGCGTCCGACAGGTTCCAGGCGTTGAGGAAATAGGGCGAGGCGAAGGAATTGGCGATGAAGATCGCCAGTGCCACGCCGAGCAGCAGCGTCTCCCAGCTTTTCAGCCGACGGGCGAGGGGCGATTGCAGCCGGTCGGGGACGTGGTGGGAGGTGGTGCTCATGCCGCCTGCTCCGCGCGTTTGAGGATGACCCGGCCCTTGCTCCGGCTGGCGCGGGCGTTGAAGGCGACGGCGATGATGATCGCGGCGCCGGAGATGGCGAGCTGCCAGAAGGGCGAGACGTTGATGACCGGCAGCGCGTTGTTGACGATGCCGAGGAACAGCGCGCCGAGGAGCGCGCCGCCCACCGAGCCGAGCCCGCCGGCGATGGAAACGCCACCGATCACACAGGCGGCGACGACGGTCAGTTCGAAACCCCCGGCGATGTCGACATAGGCGACGGCATAGCGCGAGACCCAGAGATAGCCGGTGAGGCCCGCGAGCGCGCCCGAGATCGTGTAGGCCCAGAACTGGGTGCGGCCGACATTGATGCCGGTGTAGACGGCGGCATGCGGGTTGCCGCCCGCGGCGTAGAAGGCGCGGCCCAGCGGCGTGCGGGTCATCAGTACATAGACCGCGATCACGGCGAGGATCGCGATCCAGCTCATCACCGGCAGACCGATCAGCTCGGCGCGGGGGAAGGCCTTGAAGGCGGCGCTCATCTCGTGGGAATTGATCCATTTCCCCTCGGAGATCAGGAAAATGATGCCGCGATAGATCGTCATTGTGCCGAGCGTGACGACGATGGGCGGCACGCTGACCTTCCAGACGAGAAGGCCGTTGAACATGCCCATGAGCGTGCCGAGCGCGATGGCGAGCGCGAGGATCACCGGCACTGGCACGCCCGGGGCGGCGACGTTGAGCATGGCCACAACCATGCCGGTGAGCGCGAGGTTGGCGGCGACCGAGAGATCGATGCACTTGGTGAGGATCACCACCATCTGCCCGAGCGCGAGCAGGATGAGCGGGGCCGTGTCGTTAAAGACGCCGGCAAGGTTCGCGGGCGCGACGAAGGCGGGGAAGCGCGTGGCAATGAGCGCGAGCAGGACGACGATGGCGCCGAACAGGATGGCTTCGCGCGATCTCAGGACCCGTTTCAGCATGGTTCAGGCCCCTTTCGCAGTGTCGATGATGCCGGCCGCGTAGCGGACCAGCGTCTCGGGCGTCATCTCGTCACCCGAGAGCTCGGCGGCGATCCGGCCCTCGCGCATGACGATGATCCGGTCCGACATGCCGACCACCTCCGGGATTTCCGACGAGACCATGATGACCGCGAGGCCCTGCGCGGCGAGCTCGGCCATGAATTCGTGCACCGCGGCCTTGGAGCCGATGTCGATCCCCTTGGTGGGTTCGTCGAGGATGATGACCTTGGGCTGGGTCGCCAGCCATTTGGCGATCACCACCTTCTGCTGGTT
>JAGRMP010000517.1 GCA_020441225.1 Maritimibacter sp.
CGGCTCCGGCGTCGTCTCGAAGATCATCGAGTAAGGCAGCGGGCGTTTCGCCTCGGCGAAATGCTCCGCAGTGGCGACAGGCGATCTGGCGAAAGCCGGATCTGCCGAGAGCCACCTCGGATGAGACAACAAAGGGCTGCCCTGCCGGGCGGCCCTTCTGCTTTGGAGGGTGGCCGATGCCGACAGTGAACTCTTCGCTTTGTACGTTGCGGGTCCTCGGGGATGATCTCGAACCCGAGGACATCACGAACCTCCTGGGAAACCTCCCTCCAAAGCGGCGCGGACCGGGAGTTGGCGTTTGGAAGCCACGTACCGGGAACCCGGCGACCTAAAAGCTCAGGTCGCGGAAATTCTCGCCGGGATGACGGGCGACCTCTCGATCTGGCGCGACCAGGTGCGCCGTTTCGAGGTGCAGACGTTCGTCGGGCTGTTTCTCGAAATGGGCAATGAAGGGCTCTGCATGTCCCGCGAAACCACGGCCCTGCTTGGGGCACGCGGTATTGCGCTCGATTTCGACATCTATGCCGGCGGTGACGATTGAGGTCAGGCAAGCGGGTTGGAACCCGCTTGCAACTTGCCTTCGAAAACCGACCGCCTGTCGAATGGCGGTCGCGCGCCGATGCCTCACGCTGCGACCAGCCCCCTGGCCGTCATGTCGCGCGCCATGTCTGCCATGGTCTCCCGGGCGGGCCGGGGGGCGTGGCTGAGCAGGGCGCGGGCGCGGCTGGCATCGACCTCGGGCGCATAGCCGAGCTCGTTCACGTTGGCGCGGATGTCGCCGTCGAACAGGGCGAGGATGCGCACCAGCCAGTCCGGTGCCCGGCGGCGCGGGATCTTGCCGGCATGCTCCGGCAGGTCTTCGGCGAGATTGCGGGCGAGGTCGTAGAGCGAGAGGCCGGCAAAGGCGGCGGGCACGCGTTTGCCCGACATCTCCTCGGAAGCGAGCGCGGCAACATGAATCTCGGCGAGGTCGCGCACGTCGACGATGTGGAAATGGAGGTCCGGCAGCATCGGCACATCGCCACGCAGGACCCGCGCGATCACCGCGCCCGAGGTGCCGGGATCGTCGTCGGGCAGGGGGCCGCAGATGAAGCCGGGCTGGATCGTGGTGAGCGCCAGGCCAGTCTCTTCGGCGATCTCCCAGGCGCGCCGCTCGGCCAACACCTTGGAGAGCGCATAGGCGGTAAGCCGGCCCTCGGCCGGGTCGGTCCAGTCGTCGGGTCCGAGCCGGTCGGGTCGGCCCGGACCGCGGCCGTAGACGATGGTCGCCGTCGACGAGGTGAGCACCACCCGCTCCGCCCCGGCCCGATGCGCCGCCCGCATCGCCCGCTCGGTGCCCGCGACGGCGGGTCCGGTCAACTCGGCGGGGTCTTTGGGCATCGTGGTGACGAAGGGCGAGGCGGTGTGCAGCACGTAGCGCGCGCCCTCCGCCGCCGTGTCCCAGCCGGTGTCGTCGGTCAGGTCGAGCGTGACGAAATCGAGCCGCGAGACATCCGCGCCGAGGGCCTCAAGCGCCCGGGCCGTTGCCGTGGCGCGGGCCGGATTGCGCAGGCTTCCGCGCACATGGTAGCCCTTGTCGAGCAGGGCCTTGGCGGTATGGCCGCCGAGAAAACCGGTCACACCGGTGAGCAGGACGGTATCAGGCATGGTGCCTCCTGTTGAAAAATGAACGAAATGAACGATAATCGTTCAAAACGTAAAGTCAAGGACCGCGCCGTGGACGCGAAGACGAAAAAGATTCTGGAAGCGGCCGAAAGGTTGTTCCTGCTGAACGGGATGCGCGGCACCACGATGGAGGCCATCGCGCGGGACGCGGGCGTGGCCAAGCCGACGCTCTACGGGCGGTTTGCCGACAAGGAAGCCGTGTTCCGCGCCGTGGTCGAGGCGCGCTTCGCCAAGCTCCGGGCGGTGTTCGCCGAGGCGCTGGTGGGTGACGGCCCGGCGCCGGAGCGGGTCGCGCGGGCCCTGTCGGCGAAATACGGCGCGCTGCAGACGCTGTTCGCGGGCTCACCCCACGCGGCCGAGATCCTCGACGCGGCCCATGCCCTGTCGGACGGCGACAAATCGGCGCTCTACGACTGGACCGTCGCCGAGGTTGCCGCCTGCCTCGAAAACGCGGGCTTCGCCGATGCCGGACATCGCGCGGCCCTGGTGGTGTCGGCGAGCGAGGGGCTGCGGCTGCGGGCAGGGCGCATGGACACCCTCGCCGCCGACGTGCACTTCCTCGCCGTGCGTCTGCTCGCGTGACACAGGCGGGGGCAGGACTTTATCCCGCCGGCAAAACATGTTACCTGTTCCCCGACCGTTGGAGGGTGACATGGACAAAGCGCTGAACTGACCGAGACGGACGACCTGGCCCCGCGCGCAATCGCCGCGAACCGGTGTGTCGTTCGACACCGCAACCGATGTTTTCGGAGTTCAGCCATGCATGCGCCCCTGCTCGACGCCAACGTGCGTCATCCCCTCACATTGCCCGACGGCACCACCTACACCAACACGGTCTGGCTCAAGACCGTCATCGACCATCCCAACATCGCGGTGGGCGATTACACCTATTACAACGATTTCGAACCGGTGACCGACTACGCCGCCCGGATCGCGCCCAACCTGCACCCGGGTGCGCCCGAGCGGCTGACCATCGGCAGGTTCTGCCAGTTCGCCCACGGGACGCGGTTCATCACCTCGTCGGCCGACCACCCGAAACGCTGGTTCACCACCTATCCCTTCGCGGTGTTCAACCACGAGGTCATGGACCTGTTTGCGCCCGAGTTTTCCAAGGGCCGCGACACCACCATCGGCAACGATGTCTGGATCGGGACCGACGCGATGATCCTGCCCGGCGTCACAATCGGCGACGGGGTGATCGTCGGCGCGCGGGCGGTGGTGGCGCGCGATGTGCCGTCGTGGAGCGTGGTCGCGGGCAACCCCGCCCGTGTCGTCCGGCGGCGCTTTCCGGACGCGGTCTGCGCCCTTCTCGACCGGCTCGCCTGGTGGGATCTGCCGCTCGCCGAGATCCGCGAAATCCTGCCCGTGCTGGCCTCCGCCGACGTGGCCGCACTCGAACAAATCGTGGCGCGATTGAGGGCTTGAAAAGCGTCGGGGCTTGGGATACCTCAAGCCCCGGCCTTAGGGGTATAGCTCAGTTGGTAGAGCGACGGTCTCCAAAACCGTAGGTCGCGGGTTCGA
>JAGRMP010000518.1 GCA_020441225.1 Maritimibacter sp.
TGTCGCGCAGTTCGTTGAGTTTCATATCGCTTCTCCTTTGCCGGATATGGCCCGCGAAGCGAGATGGGCCAACCACGGCGTTTCTTGTTGAGTCTGCGGCCCCGACAGGGCCACCGGGGGCGTATACGCGGGCGCGCGTCCCGGATCAAGTGGCAAGCGGGCTCGGCGTATGGATCGGACCGGGATCTACCCCGCCTTGCGCAGCTCCGGCGCGACCCGGGTGCCGAACAGCTCGATCGCTTTCAGCATTTCGCCGTGGTCGATGATCCCGAGCGCCATCTGCAGGTTCACCCGGTCGAAGCCCAGATCCTCCCTGAGCCCGAGGATCTTGTCGACGATCTCGTTCGGGCTGCCGACGAATTGCGCGCCGTCCGGCCCCATGGCGGCATCGAACTGCGCCCGGCTCTGCGGCGGCCAGCCCCGCTCGCGGCCGATCTGGTCCATGACCGCCTTTTGCGCCGGGAAGAAGGTGTCGGCGGCGCGGGCGCTGTCTTCGCCGACAAAGCCGTGCACGTTGAGCGAGACCCGGGCCTTGGCGGCGTTGCCGGCCTGTTCGGCGGCGTTGCGGTAGAGGTCCGCCAGCGGTTTGAACCGGCGCGGCGCGCCGCCGATGATCGCAAGCGCGAGCGGCAGGCCGAGCACGCCGGCGCGGATCATCGACTCCGGCGTGCCGCCGGCAGCGATCCAGATCGGCAGCCGTCCCGCGACGGGCCGCGGGTAGACGCCGATCCGGTCGACGGCCTGGGTATGGGTCGTGCCCGGCCAGCGCAGCACCTCGCCCGCGTCGATCTCGAGCAGCATCCCAAGCTTTTCCTCGAACAGCGCGTCGTAATCGGCGAGGTCGTAGCCGAACAGCGGGAAGCTTTCGATGAAGCTGCCGCGTCCGACCATCAGCTCGGCCCGCCCGCCGCTCAGGTTGTCGAGCGTCGCGTATTGTTCGTAGACCCGCACCGGATCGTCCGACGACAGCACCGAGACGGCCGAGCTCAGGCGGATGGTCTTCGTCGTCCGTGCGACCGCGGCGAGCGCCACCGGCGGCGACGAGACCGCGTAATTGGGCCGGTGATGTTCGCCGAGCCCGAAGACGTCGAGCCCGACCTGGTCGGCCAGCTCGATCTCCTCCATGAGGTTGGAGAGCCGTTCGCGCGCGTCGACCGTGCGCCCGGTGACCGGATCGCGGCCCATATCGCCAAATGTGAAAAGCCCGACTTCCATGGATGACCTCGTATGTTCCCGCTCCGACACCTACGCTTTTCGGCGGCGAACCGGTAGGCGCACCCGCGCAGACGTGATGTGCGCGGGCGGCGGGGCTAATCTCCGGGCGCCATGAGTTCGGGATGGGTGCGCGGGTTGATCTCGTCCTGCCAGGCGTCGAGCCAGGGGACGTCGAAGAAGAAGTTGAGCGTGGACAGGCTGAGGCTGTCGCGGGCGAAGGTGGCCGAGCCGATCTCGAGCGCCAGCGCAAGAAGGATCGCAAAGCGCGGCCTGAGCGCCCAGGCGGTCCAGAAGCCCGTGAGCATGAAGACGTAATCCATCACCGCGTTCAGCACCGTGTCGCCGACATAGCCCTGGTAGACGGTCGAGTCGCGGAACTGGTCGAGCACCCAGTCGGTATGTTCGACGATCTCCCAGCCGGTGCCGGTGACGATGGCCGCGGCATAGAAGGGTGCGACCCCGGTCCGGCGCCCGAAGGCCTTGCCCAGGAGCGCGATCAGCATCCCGTGCAGGATGTGGCTCAGCGTGTACCAGTCGGCAACCTGCTGCGAGTTTTCGCCCGACCAGATCGAGCCCACCCAGAGCGACAGCATGCCGGATTTCGAAACCGGCGGCTGGCCCCAGGCCCAGAGCGTGAGGCCGATGGCGAGGGCGCCGGCGAACGCGGCAAGGTGGAGGCTTCTTACCGGCATCGGGCGGGCTCGCGAGATCAGTACCGACCCAACCTAGTGCGGCTCTGCATCTGTCTCAACAGCGCGGGCAAAATGTGATAGGATCGGTGAACGGGAATTATTGCATGACCCTTCTGCTCTTTCTGCTCGGCGCGATCGGCGGCCTCGTGGCCGGAGGGTTCATTGGCTTTTTCGGCGTCATCGCGATCGGCATGGCGACGGGCGATACCGGGTTCGAAGGCGCGCTGGCGATGGGAGCGGCCACCGGCGGCATGCCGGTGGGGGCGGTGATCGGTGCCATCGTCGGGGTCGCGCTGGTCTGGCGGGCGCAGACCTCGGACCGTCCGCTGCTCACGCCGCGCGGCTGGGCGATTGCACTCGCCGTCACCGCGCTCGTGGTCGTTGGCTGGGCGGCGCGGGTCACCAGCCTGCGCGCCCGCGAACTGCCCCGCCCCTACCCCGAGTTCCTGGTCGAGCTGCGGGTACCCGACGCTTTCGCGCAGGACGCCGAGCTGGGCAAGCTCTGGCCGCGCCATTACCGCGACGGCACCGGTGCATATACCACCCCCGACAGCGAGATCGCGCGGAGGACGGAGGGTGGGTACACTTTCGTCACGCTGCGCTACTACCGGATCTACCGTGTTACACCGCATAGGCTGGCGGTGCAGATCGACCCCGAGACATGGGCGGTCTGGGACCTGCCCTTCGCCGCGACGCCGGTGCCCACCGAGGGCTATTCCGACTGGTGGCCGCCCGACCATTACCGGGCCGACCCGGCGGGGGAAGATCTTGTGACGGCCACGCCCGAGGACCTGGCGATCCGCACCCATGTCTACTGGCCGGGGCGCTAGCGGTCCCGGACCGGTTGACCTGGGCAGGCGGGTTGACTTGGGGGGCCGGGCTGTCACCGTGGGCGGGCGCGACGGGGAGAGATCATGGACAGCCTCGCATTGGACAACCCGGTCTTTACCACCTGGATCATCGCAGCCGCGCTCGGCGTGCTCAAGGTGATGGGCCAGGGCTGGATGACGGTCTACCGGATGATGAAGGTGGACGCGGGCTACGCCAGCCCCGAAGACCTGCGCCCGGGGCCGTTGAACCGGTCCCCCTCGCCCGAACAGATCGAGGTCAACGACTACGTCGACCGCTCCCGGCGGATGCACCGCAACGACCTCGAAAACATCCCCGCCTTCTGGGTCGCGGGCTTTCTCTTCGTCCTCGTCGGCCCGCCCCTGTGGCTTGCGCAGGTGCTGATGTACGGCTTCGTCGGGGCGCGGGCGCTGCACGCGCTGGCCTACGCGACGAAGCAGAGCCACGAGGTAAGGGCGACCTTCTACACGGTGGGCTCGCTGATCGTGATTTTCATGGGGCTGTATGTGCTGTGGGGGGTGGTGGCCGGCTGACGTTGACAAACTTTGCCATACGCCCCACCTTTCATCGCGAAAGGATCCCGCCATGGCCACGATGAACGTCTCGCTCCCCGACCCGATGAAAGCCTGGGTCGAGGACCAGGTGGCCGAAGGCCGGTTCGGCAACAGCTCCGACTACGTCCGCGACCTCATCCGCCGCGACCAGGAACGCCGGGCGGCGGTAGCGGCCTTACAGGCGGCGATTGACGAAGGCTTGGCGAGCGGTGCGCCGCGCGCCTTCGATGCCGAAGCGTTCAAGGCGCGGATGCGGTCGAGCAGCGGTGCTTGAGCTCCGGCTCACGCCACGCGCGGAGGCCGATCTCGAAGACATCTGGCGGTACTCGGCGGAGGAATGGGGCGAGGACCAGGCCGACCGCTACGTCGATGCGCTGGTCGAGACCTTCGCGGCCCTGTGCGAGGTGCCCGGGATGGCGCGGGAACGGACGGAGTTTTCGCCGCCGGTCCAGGTGCACCCCTCGGGACGGCATGTGGTGGTCTATCTGGTCGATGGGGAAGCGCTGCTGGTCGTGCGGGTGCTCGGGGGTCGGCAGGACTCGGCGGCGGTGCTGCGGGCGGTGGATGGGTGAGGCTTCCGAGATCAGGGTGGCACCAATCTTGCAATTCATTTTGCCTCACCGAAACCCACGAGCAGTGATCGGAAACCGTCCAGGGAGCCGTTGCCTTGAATTAAGACGATTAACGCGATGATCGCCAATAGAACTGCGCCGAGCCCGGTACCTTTGGCAAAACCAAATGACAAGCTCGCATCGGAGACCAGTTGAATGATTCGCTCGAAGTTGCTGGGCTTCCGTTTAGAGGTCATCACACACTCCTGGCTTTAGTGTGTGTCTCCCTTTGATAGGTAAGAGTCCGCATTTCCTCGTGCCTACGGCAAGAAAACAATGCGCTTGACACGAAACTTTTGTTTCCGGCCGGATCGCAAGAATTTTTTCTACTGAATTCTCAGTTCTTTAAGGGATTCCGCACCTGTCTGGGAACGCCAGATGTCTTGCATTCCCAGTGCACGGGCTTCCCAAAATCCCTAGCTTCACAAGTAGGGACAATCTTGACTTTCAATTTCAAACCGAAAACGCCCCGGCCATTTCTGACCGGGGCGCTGTGTTCTCTCGGACGGGAAGCGGTTTCGAAACCGCTTCGCAAGGCGCTTCGAAGCGCCTTCTCCCGCGCCTTATCC
Source organism: Maritimibacter sp. (assembly GCA_020441225.1). The sequence continues at coordinate 4,491 of JAGRMP010000518.1, forward strand.
GCGCTCTTCGATGATCTCGACGAGGTGCGGGATCTTGGCGACCATGCCGCGGATCGCGGGGGTGTCTTCGAGCTCGCGGGTGCGGTGCATCTTGTTCAGCCCGAGGCCCTTCAGCGTTTCGC
>JAGRMP010000519.1 GCA_020441225.1 Maritimibacter sp.
GCCCGCCGCGGATCGACGTAGCCGCCGCAAAGTAGGCATGGATACCCCTGATCGCATGGGCAGCGCTCTCGGTCGCGCGCAGCCTTCCGGAATCCGAGGATCTCCCCGCGGATGAAAGCGCTGGCGAACCAGCTCCTCAGGATCAGCCGCATCCCGACGATGAGAAGGTTCTGACAGCAACAGAACGGGTGCTTCGCGAACGCCGGCTTTATCGCGATCCGGACCTGACGCTGGAACGGCTGGCCCGACGTGTCGGCATTCCCGGGCGCCAGATCTCCCAGGCGATCAACCGGCAACGAGGCCGCAACGTTTCGCAGGAAATCAACCGATGGCGGATCCGCGAGGCCATGGAACTCCTGGAGAAGACCGACCGCACCGTGACGGCGATCATGTTCGATTGTGGCTTTCAGACAAAGTCGAATTTCAACAACACCTTCCGGCGCGAGACCGGTCTGTCGCCCAGCGACTGGCGTCGCCGGGCGCAGGAGAATGCCGGGACCAATTTCAACGAACCGAGAGCGCCTGGTCAAGAAACACGTTGATCCGGCCGAGAAGGTCGGCGTGAATCGTGGCTCGCCCCCGGGTTCCACCGTCGCGGCAGACGATCCCTTCGCCCGGTTCTTCCCTTTCGATCATCGCTACCGCGCCCGGATGGCAGAGCTGCATGAAGCTGAAATGCATCGCATCCGATACGATCATCTCTTCGGTCGTGGCGGCCGGCATGTTCTGCACCAGCCAGCCGGTTTCCAGCTCGACCGGCCGATCGCCGATATTGATCCCGGCTCCCACCAACAGAGCCGGGACTGTCATATCGGACAGGCTTTCGGGCGTGAAACCGCGCGCCAGGCCGAGATCCAGCGAGACAAAGGCGCGGACCCGCGGATCGCTCATGTCCTGCCGCAAGGGCTCCGCGTTCATGCGCAGATCCGGCATGTCGTATCCCGGGTTGTCGGGGCAGGCCCGCGAGACAATTTCGGTGGTACAATCCCGCGCGAACCGATCGGGGTCGAACCGGGCCCCCGCCAGAGCGGACACGGTCCAGCCCCCGATGGAATGGCCGACCGCCGCGATCCGATCCGGATCGATCTCGCCGGCCAGGGCGGGATCGCGGAGCACCGCGTCGATGACACGGCTCAGATCGTGCGGACGCTCCCATAGCATGCCGGCTTGCCGACGGTCCCGGTTGAAATACGTCGTTCCTGGATGGTCCGGAGCTGCCACGACATAGCCCCGCTCGGCCAGTGCCACGCCCAACCAGGCGAGGCTGCGCCAGGTGCCGCCATAGCCATGCGACAGCACGACCAGAGGATGTTCGCCTGCCGACGGTTCTGCGTCGTCGATGGCGGTGAAGCCGACAAATGCGGGGGTCGCGCCGAACTCGATCTCGGGACCGGTCTCCTCGGTCGGATACCAGAAGGCGACGTTCAGGGGGCGTGGTTCCGCGCCACCGACGCCAGCCGTACGAAAACCGACTGTGTCGGCCTGCGCGACAGAGGCGAGGGCGACGACCGTGGCAGCGCAAAGGGTGAAGTTTAACATGTTCAGGTTGCTCCATGTGTCTGACCCGAGCCGGAATAGGGGCCGGATACGCCCGCGGAGACCTGAAACACGATTCAGGACCGGTCTCGTTCAATGAATCTCTGAAGACCGAGATAGCTGCGCGGACCAGCCCGTCGGTCGGCGCAGGAAGTGGTTGAACTCAGCGATTGGCGGCGAAGGAAGTCAACGGGACGCTTCCTGCTTTCGACGTCCCCTGTCGCTGTCGCCAGAGCGGTCACGAAAATGGCCCTTGTTGTCGTGGCCTCTGCCTTGTGCTCGCTTCCTTCCGGTTAGCCAGACTTCTGCTGGAAGGAGTTCGGCCGTTTCGCCGTCTTTATCACCTGAAAAGTTAAAGCGGGCCTTGGGTCCTGACGGATCCGGAGAATGTGGGAGAGGGGTCTGGTGGGGTTCCGGAAGGGGACCGCCACCCGTCGCAAGACTGCTTCCCTTGAATGCTCTCCGGTCCGCGCACGGGTGCCGTGCGCTCCTTCTGACATCGGAGACCACCCATGGCCAAATCCAAGCCCAAATTCGACGCGGCGGCGTCGATCACGAACGAGCTCATCCGCATCATCGAACGCGGGGTCCTGCCGTGGCGCAAGCCCTGGACGGCGGGTGGCAGCTCCCGGCCCCTGCGGGTGTGCGGCGAGCCCTATCAGGGCGTCAACAACTTCCTGCTGACCATGCGGACGACGATGGCGGGCTACGGCTCGCCCTTCTGGATGACGATGCCACAGGCCAACGCCATGGACGCCAGGATCCGTAAGGGCGAGAAATCCTCCCTGGTGGTCTATTACGGGCAGAGCCGGAAACAGGGGGAGGGGGGTGACGCGGCCGACGATGGCGAGACCGACGACGCCCGCGTCTTCCGTTTCCAGAAATCCTACCGGGTCTTCAACGCCTGTCAGATCGAAGGGC
>JAGRMP010000520.1 GCA_020441225.1 Maritimibacter sp.
CCGCCCTGCATCCGGTTCATCATGAAGAACCACAGGCCGACCAGCACCAGCACCGGAAGCAGCATGGTCAGGATCGCGCCGAAGGCGGATTGTTCCTGCCGCTCGGCCTTGACCACCACGCCCTTGCTGATGAGCGTCGAGGTCACCGCGGCGTCGCCCGGCACGATGGTCGAATAGGTCTTCCCGTCGGCGCCCACGTAGCGCACGTTCTCGCCGTCGATCACCGCCTGGCTCACCTCGCCGCGGTCCACGGCATCGATGAACTCGGAATAGTTCACGCTCTGCGAGGCCACGCCGGCCTGGTTATTCGAGAACAGGTTGAACAAGGCCAGGATCAGCAGGAAAAGCACGATCCAGAAGGCGAAGTTTCTCGCGTTGCCCAAGAGTGTCTCCTCAGAAAATCTCTTGCGCGCCCCCCCGAGCGCGCGGTTCCCCCTAAAATAGGGATGATACCCTTATGTTCAATGCGTTAATACGCTGAGCGCGAAATGACCTCGCGTATGGTCGATTTCCGCCGAGAAACCGCCCGAAAGCCCGGCGATTGGGGCGGCAATGAGGGTGTCGCCCGGCCAGAGCGCCGGGCGCACCGTGAGGCCGGTCCGGGGAAGGCCGATATTGCACCGGTCCGGGCCTTCGCCGGCTGCCGCCCCCGGGGCCAAAGATATCGAGGACTTTCAAGTTGCGCCCCGTTTCAGGCCCCCGAGTCAAGCGCCCCGGAGGAGGGTCGAAAACCCGCGTTTCGGCGCATGGAATGTCGCCCGATAGCCGTTGGCCTCGCCCGCGAGCGGCGCGGCCACAAGGGTCTCGCCGTCCCACACCGCGGGCGCGGCGAGAAGCGAGGTTCTGGGCAGCCCGGTCTCGCGCCAGTCACCACATTGTGACACAGCCTCGCCGAGGGCGCGCACTTCGAGCCCCGGCCGCGCCGGGCCGGTCACCGACCAGCGCCGGTCCCAGATCTCTCCGAGCGGCACGGCCATGTCCTTCACGGCGTTGTATTCGCGCGACACCCGGATCGTGTCCGGACCGGAGGTGACCAGGCAGCCGTTGAGCGTCCGGACCTGCGCCAGGACGACCCCGCCCAGGAGACGTCTGAGCGCCTGCCCGCGCGGGGGATAGTCCCCGCCCCCGACCCAGAGCGTCGCCTCCGCCAGGACCCGCAGCAGAACTTCCGATCCCGCCATCAGGAACGCGGCCCGGTCGATCACCACATCGCCGGATTGTGCGTGAACGCTGGTCTCGACCTTTTCCCGCATGTAGCCGTTGATGGCATTGTCCGCAGACAACAGATGACCCGTCACCCGCTGGATCGTCCGGCTGTCGATTCCGAGATCGCCGAGCGCAACCAGCGCCTTGCGCGCCTTGACGCGGTCGAAGCGCAAATCGTCGTTCGACGGATCGTCGCACCAGCCCTGCCCAAGCCGCCGCAGGATGTCGCGCAGCACCTCGCGGCCGTAGCTCAGGGCCGGCCGGGTGAACGTGATCTCGCCGTGGTGCAGATCCCGGCCCATCGCGGTAAGCCCCTTGAGGCCGGCTCCCCGCGCAAGCTGCATGAGAAAGGTTTCGGCCTGATCGTCCCGGGTATGGCCGAGCGCCACGACCTCGATGCGCCGCCGCCGGGCCCAGTCCGCGAGCAGCCGGTACCGGGCTTCGCGCGCCGCCGCCTGCAGGTTCCCCTGCCCGTCCCATCCTTCCCACCGAAGGGTTTCATGATGGATATCAAGGGTTTCGCAAAGGGACTTGACGAATTCGGCCTCTGCCGCCGCCTCGACCCGCAGGCCGTGGTCGATGGTTGCCGCCTCGATCGCGACCCCCGCTTCGCGGGCGCCACCCGCGAGCACCCGCAGCAGCGCAACGGAATCGCTGCCGCCGGATACGGCGACGCCGTAGCGGTCGCGCCCATGCCCGAAGGTATTCTGACAGATCCGCGCCGCAAGCCGATCGCTGTCGGTCACGGGGCGGTCACGGGCAGCCGAGCGCCGCCCGCGCCTGCTCGGCCTGGGTGACCTCGGGCGACATTGGGAAGGCGGTGAGCAGCTCGTCGAACATCACGCAGGCCTCGTTGAGATGGCCGAGCTCGCCGAGCGCCGCGCCGAGCTTGAGCAGCGCCGAGGTGGTGTATTGCCCCGCCGGCACCGCGGAATAGGCCGCGAGGTAGGACCGCGCCGCCTCGGCGACCAGGCCCTGTTGCGCCAGCGCCTCGCCGGCCATGTATTGCGCATCCGCCGTCAGCGGCCCACCCGGGTAGGCTTCGGCAAAGCGCGCAAAGAGATCGCTGGCCGTGGCGACGTCGCCCGCATTGAAGGCCGCCATCGCGGCGTCGAAATCGGCCTGTTCGGCCACCGCGAGCTCGCCGCCGCCACCGATCGACCCGGCGCCCGGGTCCGTCGGCAGCACCGGTTCCGTCGCCGTCGCGGGCACCTGCGGCATCTCGCCACCACCCAGCGTCGGCGTCTCGCCGAGCGATCCGATATCGCAATCGGCCTCCAGCTCACAGAGCCGGAATTCGAGATCGCCCACCCGGTTGGTGCCGTCGCTCACCAGCGCGCTGATGCGGAATTCGAGCTCTTCGATCTTGTCGGTGAGCCGGACGATCTCGGCCTCAAGCGCGTTCACCCGGTCCGTGGTCGAGCCCGCAACGACCGGCGCCCCGGCGCCGCCCGTGGTGTTGAGCTCGGTGCCGAGCCGCTGCAGCTCGACATAGAGCACGGTCAGCTCCTGGCGGATGTCGGCGAGCGTCTGCGCCCGGTCCGGTGAACCGTCCTGCGCCGCAGCCCCGAGCGGGGCCAGCGACAGCCCCGCCGCCAGAACGACGGAAAAGAGACGACGTCTCGATCTCATGTCACACCCCTTTCACACCCCCGGAAAGCCTGGCGTCCGCGCGCCCTCAGCCGGTGAGGCCACCGGCGTTCAGCACCGTGACCGCGCGGCGGTTCTGGCTGTAGCAGGCCTCGTCGGAACAGATCGCGAGCGGGCGTTCCTTGCCGTAGGACACGGTCTTGAGCCGCGCCGGCGAGACGCCCTGGTCGATCAGATAGGCCTGCACCGCGCTCGCGCGCCGCGCGCCCAGCGCCAGGTTGTATTCCCGCGTGCCCTGCTCGTCGGCATGGCCTTCGATCACCGCGCTGTATTCGGGGTTCTGCATCAGCCAGGCGGCCTGCTGGGCGATCACGCTCTGCGCCGCCGGGGTCAGGGTCGACTGGTCGACCTCGAACAGCACCCGGTCGCCCACGACCTGGTTGAAATAGGCCGGGCTCGTCGGGTCGGAGACCGATCCGAGCGCGCCGTTCGCACCGGCGCCGTCGAGCGCGCCGTCCTTGCCGAAGCGGCTGTTCTTGTCGCAGGCGGTGAGCGCAAGCGCGCCGACCAGCAGCGTGGCGGTAACGAAATGTTTCATGGGGACCATCCTGTGC
>JAGRMP010000057.1:0-2374 GCA_020441225.1 Maritimibacter sp.
ACCGGATCTGGACCGACCGCCCCGATCCGCCCAAGGGTGACATCCGCCCGCATCCGATTGAATTCGCGGGCGTTTCCCATGAGGAGAAGCGCGAAGACCTGGCCAAGGGGCTGCGGGAGGCGGGCCGCAAGGCGGCGGTGCTGACGGCGTCGGACAGCATCGCCTGGCTCCTCAACATCCGCGGCGACGACATCCCGCATATCCCCGTCGTGCAGGGTTTTGCCGTGCTGCATGACGATGCGCGGGTCGATTTCTACACCCATCCCGGGCGCAGCCCCGGCATCGGCACCCATCTCGGGCCTCAGGTGAGCCTCTACCCGGACGCGAAGTTCGACGCCGGGCTGGTGGAGCTCGACGGGCCGGTGCAGGTCGACAAGGCGAGCGCGCCGCTCGCGGTGAGCCGCATCCTCGAGGCCGCCGGGATCGAGGTGGCCTGGGGCGACGATCCCTGCACGCTGCCGAAGGCGCGCAAGAACCCGGTCGAGCTGGCCGGCGCCCGGGCGGCGCATCTGCGCGACGCCGCCGCTTTGGTGGAATTCCTGACCTGGTACGACGCCACCGCACATACCGGCACGCTCACCGAGATCGATCTTGTGGTCGAGCTCGAAAGCCAGCGCCGGACCACCAACGCCTTGCGCGACATCAGCTTCGAGACCATCGCCGGGGCCGGGCCGAACGGCGCGATCATGCATTACCGGGTCACCCGCGAGACCAACCGCACGCTGAAGCGCGGCGAGCTTCTGGTGCTCGATTCGGGCGGGCAATACGACGACGGCACGACGGACATCACCCGCACCCTGCCGGCGGGGCGTGTCGGCGCGGAGGAGAGGGCCGCCTTCACGCGGGTGCTGCAGGGGATGATCGCGATCAGCCGGGTGCGCTTCCCGAAGGGGCTGGCGGGGCGCGATCTGGACCCGCTCGCGCGCTATCCGCTCTGGCTTGCGCATCTCGATTTCAACCATGGCACGGGCCATGGCGTCGGAAGTTACCTCTCCGTCCACGAGGGGCCGCAGCGGATCAGCCGGATGAGCGAGGTGCCGCTGGAGCCCGGCATGATCCTGTCGAACGAACCGGGGTATTACCGCGACGGCGCCTTCGGGATCCGGATCGAGAACCTGGTCGTCGTGACCGAAGCGGAGCGCCCGAAAGGCGGCGACGACCGCGAGATGCTGGCTTTCGAGACGCTGAGCTATGTGCCGATCGACCGCCGCCTGGTGGTGGTGGAGATGTTGAGCGCCGGTGAGCGGGACTGGCTCAACACCTACCACGCCGAGGTGCGCACCAAGGTCGGGCCGCTGGTCTCCGAGACGGCGCGGGACTGGCTCGATAAGGCCTGTGCGCCGATTTGACACGGGCAAAACCTGGATAACGTGCTAAGACCGCTGTGAACGACCGCGCGCGGCCGCGGCACTGACAACGAGGGATGGTGATGAACGACGATATCAGGATTCGCGAGATACCGGGCACATGGGTGGTCCGCGCCGGCGGGGCTGTCCTCGGCGAAACGCGCAAGGCGCTCGAGCTGAGCGAGGGCGATTATCCGCCGGTGATCTACTTCCCGCGCGAGGACCTGGCCATGGCGATGCTCGACCCCTCGCCCACCCGCACAAGCTGCCCGAAGAAGGGCGAAGCAACGTATTTCTCGATCCAGGCCAAATCGGGCCTGATCGCAGATGCCGGCTGGAGTTACGAGACGCCGTTTGACACCGTCGCGGCCATCGCCGGACACATCGCATTCTACGGCGACAAGGCGACGGTCGAAGAGGTCTGACCCGGGGCGGGAACTTCCGGCGGCCGGGACGTCCGAGGACTTGGGCCGGGGAAGCGGCGGTCGATCTCCGGCAAGGCGGCGCCGGGCACGGGGGCCGTGTCGCGGCGGCTGGGGGGGCGCCTTCGGGACGGGTTCGCGGCGGGTTCGAGGCGGCTCATGCGGGCCGAACATGGTTAACAGCGCGTTAATCGCACTTCAATCAACCAAGCGTTAACGATATAAGGCTTTGATTTTCAGAGCGTAAAACGGGTTGCGGAAATCCAGGAATCCGGATTTCTGGATTTCGTGGACCGTCGTCCAGGGGCCCGGCTCGGTCGCCGTCGCCCAGATCGCTTCGCCATCCGACAACCACGCCCGGCAGACCTGTCCTTGCTGTCGTCAGCTGTGCTCCTCGGCCGCCGTTGCAGCCAGCGCCCGGTTGAACGCCTTGAGCGCATCGACATGATGCAACGCCCCCCAGAGCTCCGGCGGCGTCCCCTCGCCGGCGATGGTCACCACCGCGATCACGCTCGACCCGGTCTGTTCGAAGATCGCCATCGCGGCATCGAGCGTGGCGTTGCCGTCGATATAGATCCCGTCCTCGACCAGCGCCCAGAGCTGTTC
>JAGRMP010000057.1:2540-5489 GCA_020441225.1 Maritimibacter sp.
GAGAGCGACACCGCCGCCATCACCGCAAGCCCGGTCTGCCAGTCGCCGGTCAGCTCGAACACGATGAGCGTGGTCGAGATCGGCGCGCCGAGCACCGCCGCCGCCACCGCCCCCATGCCCGCGAGCGCGTAAAGCGTGGTGGTGCCGGAGACATCCGGCAGGATCGCGGTCGCGACGATTCCGAAGGCGAGCCCGGTGAGCGCCCCCAGCATCAACGACGGCGAAAACACCCCGCCGCCCATCCGCCCCGCCATGGTGATCGCCACCGCCACCACCTTGAGCACGGCAAACACGATGGCCTCGTGCAGAAGCAGCGAACCGGTGAGCGCCGCCGAGGTCGTCTCGTAGCCGACACCGATGATATGCGGAAAGCCGATCGCCAGCACCCCGAGCAGCAGCCCCGCAAGCGCCGGGCGCAGCACCCGCGGCAACCGGGCCGCGGCCTGCAGCCGGTCCCCGAACTCGTCGGCGAGGAAGATCGCCCGCATCAGCACCACGGCAACCACGCCGGAGAGGAGCCCGAGCACGAGAAAGGCCGGCAGCTCGACATAGAAGGCGACGCCGCCCTGCGCGGGCAGGGCAAATTCGGTCACGCCGCCGAATTCGATCCGGTTGATGACCGTGCCGGCGACGCTGGCGATGGCGATGGGGGCGAAGGCATGGACCGCGAAATGGCGCAGCACCACTTCGAGCGCGAACAGCGCACCGGCGATCGGCGCGTTGAAGCTCGCCGAGACCGCACCTGCGACGGCGCAGCCCAGGAGGTCGCGCCCGGTGATCCCGTCGGCGCCGATCCGGCGCGAAACCCAGGCCGAGATCACCGCGGCGAGGTGCACGACCGGCCCTTCACGGCCGGTGGATCCGCCGGTCGAGAGGGTGATGAGCGAGGCAAGCGCCGAGCCGAGCCCCGCGCGCCGCTCGACCCGTCCGTCGCGCAGCGCCGCCGCCTCGATCACGTCCGCCACCGCCCGCACCCGGCCGTCGGGGGTGAACCAGTTGAGGATCACCCCCACCGCGAGCCCGCCGAACATCGGCAGGAGCAGCACCCAGTACCAGGGCAGCGTGCCCGCATGGCTGTGCAGATGCGCGATATCGGACGTGCGGTAGAGCATCGCCTGCAGCTTCTCGATCCCGAGCCGGAACCCGAGCGCGGCAAAGCCGGCGCCGATCCCGATCACCAGCGCGATGAACCAGAATTGCACCTTGTCGGGCCCGCGTTCGACCATCCGCGCCCAGGCGGCGGCAATCTCGCGGCGTTGCGACGCGGCGAGACCGGACAGGAGGTTGTTCAGAAACTCGCGCATTGCGCCCCGGTGTCGTGCTAATTGTCGACACACCTGCCGGACTGGGTTACCCGATGCTCGCGGATGGAGAAGATCGAATGACCATAGACACTGCGATTGCCGAACTCTCCCAAGTTCTAGGCGATCGGCTGAGCCGGTCCAAGTCGGATCTCGACGCCCATGGCGCCTCGGAGACCTATTTCGCCCCGGCCCCGCCCGATGCCGTCGCCTATCCCCAGAGCACCGACGAGGTCTCCCGCATCCTGGCGATCTGCCACGCGCAGGGCTGCCCGGTCGTCGCCTTCGGCGCGGGCACCGCGCTCGAAGGCCACACCAGCGCGATCCGGGGCGGCATCGCGCTCGATTTCGCCCGCATGAACAGGGTGCTCGAGATCCGCCAGGGCGACATGCAGGCGGTGGTGCAGCCCGGCCTCACCCGCGAGGAACTGAACCGCGAACTGCGCGCGACGGGGCTGTTCTTCTCGGTCGATCCCGGCGCCAACGCTTCGCTCGGCGGCATGGCGGCGACCCGCGCCTCGGGCACCACCGCGGTGCGCTACGGCACGATCCGGGAAAACATCCTCGCCCTCGAAGTGGTGCTCGCCGACGGGCGCGTGATCCGTACCGGGAGCGCAGCGCGAAAAAGCGCCTCGGGCTATGACCTCACCGGGTTGTTCGTCGGGTCCGAGGGCACGCTCGGGATCCTCACCGAGCTCACCGTCCGGCTGCAGGGCCAGCCCGAGGCGGTCACCGCGGGCGTCTGCGCCTTCGACGCCATCGGCCCGGCGGTCGAGGCGGTGGTGGCGGTGATCCAGATGGGCATTCCGATGGCGCGGATCGAGTTCGTCGATGCCGATACCGTGCGCGCGGTCAACGGCTATTCCGGCACCGACCTGCCCGAACGCCCGCATCTTTTCGTCGAGTTCCACGGCACCGAGGCGGGCGCCGAGGAGGACGCGAAGCGCTTCGCCGAAGTGGTCGCCGATTTCGGCGCCGCGGATGTGCGGCTGGCGACGAAAACCGAGGACCGGACGGCGCTCTGGACCGCGCGCCACCATGCCTACTGGGCCTGCCTCGCCTCGCGGCCGGGCTCGACGGCGGTGGTGACGGATGTCTGCGTGCCGATCTCGCGCCTCGCCGAGGCGGTCGAGGAAACCCGCGCCGACATCGCCGCGAGCCCGGTGCCGGGGCCGATCCTCGGCCATGTGGGCGACGGCAATTTCCACGCGATCCTGCTGGTCGATCCCGACGCGCCCGCCGATCTCGAAGAGGCGAAGCGGCTCGCGGGCCGGATGGCCGAGCGGGCGCTGCGGCTCGGGGGGACCGTCACCGGCGAGCACGGGATCGGCATCGGCAAACGCGCCTACATGCCGGCGGAGCATGGCGAGGGCTGGGCGGTGATGGGCGACATCAAGCGCGCCCTCGACCCGACCGGCATCCTGAATCCGGGCAAGCTCGTCCCCGGGCAGTAGCGCCATGGCGCCCGGTCCACGCGAAAAGCTCGCACAAGCGCGCGCCTGGGTGAAAGCGCATGTGCCACCCGGCCTGCGGCTGGTGCTCGGGCTCGTCTTGATCGTCGGCGGGATCTTCGGTTTTCTGCCGGTGCTGGGGTTCTGGATGATCCCGCTCGGCATCGCGGTGGCCGCGCTCGACGTGGTGCCGGTCT
>JAGRMP010000521.1 GCA_020441225.1 Maritimibacter sp.
GGGCCTCCCGGGTTGGATGGCGTTTCGCTTGTGGTAACCGGTTCCGGGCGGGATTGCGAGGGGGGAACGCGCGCCGCCGGGCGCGCCGCGCCTGCCCGCGCCTTGCCCCGGGGGACCGGGATCGCGACCGGACCAATGCCCTAGTCCCCTAGGGGAGTAGACCTTTATCCAGTGGATCGGTTCAAAGAAAACAAGGGGTTGGAAGATTGTCGGGTTAAGGTTTCGGTAACCTTTCCGCAGGCGGCAGCCCCGCAGCACGCCGACACGGGCCCGCCAACGGTACGTCCGGACCTGGCTCAGAACCGTGTCGACAACGCGTCGAAGGCCCGCACCGGCAGGAGCCGTTTGAGCACCGCCGCCACCCGCGTGGGCACCGTGACCGGGTAGCGCGGCTTGGGTCGGCGGGCTTCGACGGCGTGGATCAGCGCTTTCGACACGGCGGGCGGATCGAGCTGAAACCGGTCGCCCCTGCCGCTTTCGTCATAGAGCCGGGGCAGCACGTCGCGTTCATAGGCGGCGCGGCGCGGCGAGGCCTCCCAGTCGATCCAGCGCTCGAAATGCGGCCGCGAGTTGACCCGGAAGGCGGTGGCGATGGGGCCGGGCTCGATCAGCACCGGGTGGATCCCGGTGCCGTGAAACTCGAGCCGCAGCGTGTCCACGTAGCCTTCGAGCGCGAACTTGGTCGCGACATAGGCAGACCGCCAGGGAAAGGCGGCGAAGCCGAACCCGGAGGAATTGTACACGAGCCGCCCATGCCCCTGCGCCCGCATGATCGGCAGCACCTGCCGGGTCAGCTCGTGCACGCCGAAGAAATTGGCCTCGAACATCTCGCGCAGCGCCTGGGTCGGCAGGTCCTCGGCGGCTGCGGGCAGCCCGTGCGCGCCATTGGCAAAGATCGCGTCGAGTCGGCCGCCGGTGCGCTCCGTCACCGCCGCGAGCGCGTTGCGGATCGTCTCGGGGTTGGTGTGGTCGAGCCGCAGGCTTTCGAAGCCTTCGTCTTCCAGCCGGTCGACGTCTTCGGCCTTGCGCGCCGTGGCGAAGACCCGCCAGCCGCGGGCCTTGAGGGTCCGGGCGCCGTCGAGGCCGATCCCGGAGGAGCAACCGGTGATGAGGATGGATTTCTGTAACATGGGCGCTCCTGCCGGCTGCGGCGTCGGGGACATGGCGGGCAGGGGTCACCCGCCCGGCGTCAGCGCAACTTCGGTGTCCGGGATATAGCCGGCGGCCCCGTTCGGCAGCAGGATCATCCGCCAGCCATCACCCTCGCCGCCGAGATCGACCACGGCGCTGCCGCGCGGCAGCTCGTCCACGGCGCGCTCGTCGCGCCCGGGCCCGGCATGCACGGTCAGCCGGTCGGTGGCGACATAGAGCACGCCCTGCGGCGCGTCGGGCAGGACCGGTACGACGGGTTCGGGCTCCGGTTCCGGCGCGTCCAGCGGTTCGGCGACGATCGCGGTCCCCGTCTCGGCCGGGGCCTCGGGTCCGGGCTCCGGGGCGGTATCCGGCGCTGGCGCGGGCTCCGGTGCCTCGGGTGCGGCGGCGACCTCTTCGGGTTCCGGTTCCGGTTCCGGCTCCGGGGCCGGTTCCGGCAGTGGCGGTCGCGGTTGCGGCCTGCGGCTCGACGCCAGATCGAGGGCCTCCGCGGTTTCAACGACGGCCTCGGCGGGGACCTCATCGAGGGCATCGGTCGCACCCGCCACGGTGCCCGCCGCGTCGGCGAGCGCCTCGGCGACGGCATCGGCGAGCGGGTCGGCCGCCTCGCCGGTTTCGGCAGATGTCGCGGCCTCCGGTGCCGGTTCGGGCGCCGGGCCGTCCTCGGCCAGCGCCGCTGCGGCGAGGTCGGCTGCGGTCGTCGCCGGTGCGTCGGCCTGGCTGTCCGCGACGGTATCGTCCTGCGGCGCCACGGGTGTTTCCGCCACGGCCCCGGCCACCGGATCGGCCACGGGCGTTTCGGCGGGCTCGGGCACGGTGGCGGGCACGGTGGCGGCGACGGGCTCGGCCGGCGGTTCGGGCCTTGGCAGCGGCCGCGGGGTGATTTCGGGCGCAAAGCTCGAGGCCACGACATTCTCGTCTTCCGGGGCGTCGAGCTCTCCCGGCACCGCTCCCGCCGCCGCGGTTTCGGCGGGCGGGTCGAGCGGATCGGGTGTGCCGTCTTCGGCCGGAAGCTCCTCCGCGAGGACGGCTTCGACCGCCCCCCCGACCGCCTCTTCGACCGCTGCCTCGGCCGGAGCGGGTTCCGGCGCCAGCGCGGCAAGCTCAACCGCCTCGGGTTCGGCCGCGTCCTCCGGCAGGGGCGTGATCGGAATGTCTGCGACAGGCGCGTCTTCGAGCGCCGCGAGAGCGGGTTCGGGTCGAGGCAAGGGGCGGCGGCTCCGGGCCGGAGCGAGCGGGCTGCCGGTCACCTCGGCGGTTTCGGGGGCGGCCTCGGGCTCCGGCGCCTCCTCTGCCGCGGGGGCAGGTTCCGGCTCCGGCTCCGGCGCGGCTTCGGCGATTTGCGTCTCGGCCGGCGCGGGCGCCGCCGGCGTCTCGGCGATCTCCGGCGCAGGTTCGGGGGCAGGCGCGGGGACAGGTTCGGAGGCCGGCGCCGGCGCGGGGTCCGGTTCCGCCGCCGGCCCGGTCAGGAGGTCGAGCGGACCCCGCCCGCCGGCGCCGCCGAACAGCGACGCCCAGAGTGAGGTCTCGCGCCCGATCCGTTTTTCCGGCAGCCCGGCCTCACGGCCGAAGTACAGCATGCCCAGGTAGAGCAGGAGAACGGTCACCAATGTATATTTTGCAACGCGCATGGCCTCCAAATACCCCCCAGCGAGAAACCGCGCCAGAGGCCGCGGCGATCGGCGAAAGAATGTGGCGGAAAAACCCGGCGGCTGACGCTTGCGGGGGGCGAATCGGGCCTGTATTGACGGGCCCATGACCGACAATGTCGACGATCAGGGAAAACCCCCGCTCGAAACCAACGAGCCCTTGCGCCGCGCCATCGGCGACCGCTACCTGACCTATGCGCTGTCGACGATCATGCACCGGGCGCTGCCGGACGCGCGCGACGGGCTCAAGCCGGTCCACCGGCGCATCCTCTACGCGATGCACCGGCTCAAGCTGAGCTCGACGGGCAAGTTTCTGAAATCGGCCAAGATCGCCGGCGACACGATGGGCGATTTCCACCCCCATGGCGACGCGGCGATCTACGACGCGATGGCGCGGCTCGCGCAGGATTTCAACGTCCGATATCCGCTCGTGGACGGCCAGGGCAACT
>JAGRMP010000058.1:0-1127 GCA_020441225.1 Maritimibacter sp.
GTCACGGTCAACGTCAACCTCGATGCGCCGACCGGCGGGCTCGAGGATCTCAACAACACCGTCACGGTGACCACGATCTCCGATGACCCGAACCTCGACAACAACACCGCCACCGAACCGACCGACGTAATCGAACCGGCCAACCCGATCCTGTCGATCGACAAGGTGGTGACCGGTGTCGACACCGCAGGGGACGGGATCCTGAACGCGGTGGGCGACATCGTCGATTACGCCATCCATGTGACGAACGACGGCAATGTGGAATTGACCAACGTGACCATCACCGACCCATTGACCGGCGTGTCGGAGATCATCAGCACGTTGGCGCCGGACGCGACCGTATCGGTGTATGTCTCCTACGCGATCACGCAGGAGGACCTGGACTCGAACGCCACGTTGGAGCCTGACGACCTGTTCGCCGGCAGCCTCGACAACACCGCGACCGCCGACAGCGACCAGACCGGTTCGGTTACGGACAGCGAGTCCGTGGATATCGTCCGGAACGCGGCGCTCGAGGTCGCCAAATCCGCCGACGTGACCACGGTTTCGGCCGAGGGCGACGAGATCGTCTACACCTACTCGGTGTACAACCTCGGCAACGTGTCGCTGACCGGCGTGGCGCTGGTGGACGACGCCTTCACCCCGGGTGTGACGGGCGACGACGTCTCGCCGACCCTCACCGGGGGCGACACCGACAACGACGGCGAGCTCGATGTCGACGAGGTCTGGACCTACAGCTACACCCATGTCGTGACCCAGGCGGAGATCAACGCGGGCGACGATCTCGTCAACGTGGTTACGGCCACCAGCAACGAGACCGACCCGGAGACCGACGACGAGACAGTTGAGATCGACTACTACTCGGACATGTTGCTGATCAAGGAAGCCGATGTCGATACGGTGGACGCAGCCGGCGACCAGATCGTCTACACCTACACGCTGACAAACCGGGGCAACGTCTCGCTCACCAATGTCACGCTGACCGACGACGCCTTCACTCCGGGCGACCTCGGTGACGATTTCAACCCGGATCTTGTCTCCGGCGATCTCGACAACGATAGCGTGCTCGATGTCGGCGAAATCTGGACCTACAGCTACACCCACACGGTGACCCAGGCCGAAATCGA
>JAGRMP010000058.1:1195-10724 GCA_020441225.1 Maritimibacter sp.
CGGTCGTGCAGAACCCGGTGCTGGAGGTGGTGAAAGAAGCCGACGTCGCAGCGGTGGCGGCGGCAGGCGACCAGATCGTCTACACCTACACGCTGACCAACGGCGGCAACGTTTCGCTGACGGACGTGACGCTTTGGGACGACGCCTTCACGCCGGGCGACGGGGCGGACGACTTCGAGCCGACCTTCACCGGCGGCGACACCGACAATGACAACGAGCTCGATGTCGGCGAGGTCTGGACCTACAGCTACACCCATGTCGTGACCGGGGATGAAGTCGCGGCGGGCGATGATCTGGTGAACGTCGCAACCGCGGACAGCGAAGAAACCGAGGCCGTCACCGACGACGCGACGGTGGTGATCGCCGATCCCGAGATCTCGATCGTGAAGCAGATCAAGGCCAACGGCCAATGGTACGATGCCGACGGCGCGCCGGAAGAGCTCAAGCTGCTCGCGACCGAGGGCAAGTACGAGTACCGGATCGTGGTGACCAATACCGGCAACGTCGAGTTGACCGGCGTCAAGGTCTGGGACCCGAACCTCGGGATCGGCAAGTCCGACGCCTACGTGATCGGCTCCCTGGGGGTCGACGGGCGCAAGATCCTGACGGCCGAGCAGATCAGCGAGCTGGAATTCTGCTGGAGCAAGGGCAACGAGTACAACACCGCCTTTGCCGACAGCGACCAGACCGGCCCGGTCAGCGACGACGCCAACTACTTCGGCGCCATTGCCGGTCTGAAGGTCGATAAGGTGACCATCGACGAACACGGCACCAAGGGCGACAACCTCGTCGTCGCCGCCGGCTCGGACATCCAGTGGCAGTATTCCGTCACCAATACCGGCAATGTCGACATCACCACCTTCTCGATCTTCGACGACAACGGCACCTGGGACGAAAGCGACGATTGGGACGTCACCAACCTGGTGTCGGGCGACGACAACCATGACGGCATCCTGAATGTCGGCGAGACCTGGGTCTATGTCGAAGACGGCACCGCGATTGACGGTGGCAAGTGCGACGACAAAGGGCGCTACTCGAACTACGTGATCGTCAACGCGGACTATACCGACGATGCCGGCCTGACTCGGGGCATCACCGTGCTCGACACCAGCTCCTACACGATCGAGGGCTACAAGCCCGATCCCGACGACGGCGGTTCGAAGGACGAAGGCGGCCAGCATCACGACGATGACGGCTGGCATCATGGCGACAGCGCCGACGACCACTATGTCGGTTGCGGTATCGACGATCGCTACCGGGGACGGGGCGGCGACGACGAGATGCACGGCAAGAGCGGTCACGACACGTTCCACGGCGACCGCGGCAAGGACCACATCCACGGCGACCGCGGCAACGACGAGGCCCATGGCGGCAACGGCAACGACAACCTCTACGGCGGCAAGGGCAAGGATTGGCTCTACGGCGACAAGGGCAAGGACCACATCGAAGGTGGCAAGGGCCACGACAAGATGTGGGGCGGCGACGACTGCGACACCTTCGTGTTCCGCGATGGCGACGGGAAGGACAAGATCCTCGACTTCAATGCCGAGGGACGCAATCACGACGTCATCGACCTGTGCGATGTCTCCGACATCGGCGGCTGGAAAGACCTCAGGACCAACCACCTGGAAGAGGTCAACAAAGGCGTCTGGATCCATGCGGACGATGTCGACATCTTCCTCAAAGGTGTGGAATGCGCCGATCTGGACAGGGACGACTTCAGCCTCTGAGGCGGCCGCGGCCAGTCGGTGGCGCCGCGTCTGACACGATCTGACGAGAGGACGTCCCGTTCGGGGCGTCCTCGGTTTTTTCGGGGGCAGGGCAGGGACTGCGAACATTGGTCCATGCGTCCGGCGCGGGCCGCATGGCCGTTGTGTGGGCTGTCTTGGGGGGCTCAATTCCGGTGGCCGCGCGCCATGCGGCCATGGGGCTTGTAGCCGCCTCGCGCCTGTGTCCGCGGCAAACGGGTTCCGATTGCGCGGCGCTCCGCCCGTCCGGCGCTGCGGGGCTCAGGCCTTGAGACGGCGCGCGTGCCAGGCTAGGTGATCGGCCATGAAACTCGAGATGAAATAGTAGGAGTGGTCGTAACCCTCCTGCATCCGGAGGGTGAGGTCGATCCCGGCCTCCCGGCACGCCGCTTCGAGGAGCTGCGGGCGGAGCTGGGTGTCGAGAAACCCGTCCGCCGTCCCCTGGTCGACGAGGAGCGCGTCCGGGCGGGCGCCGGCGGCGATCAGCGCGCAGGCATCGTGGGCTTCCCACAGCGCGCTGTATTCGCCGAGGTATCCCGACAATGCCTTCTGCCCCCAGGGCACCTGTGTCGGCGCGACGATGGGGGCGAAGGCCGAGGTGGCGCGGAAGCGACCGGGGTTGCGCAGGGAGATCGTCAGGGCGCCGTGGCCGCCCATGGAATGGCCCATGATCGACTGGCGCGACATGTCGGCGGGGAAATGCGCCTCGATGAGGCCCGGCAACTCGTCCTCGATATAGCTCTTCATCCGATAGTGGGTGGCGAAAGGCGCTTCCGTGGCATCGAGGTAGAACCCCGCGCCGAGCCCGAAATCATAGGCCCCGTCCTGGTCGTCCGGTACGCCCTCGCCGCGCGGCGAAGTGTCGGGCGCGACGAAGATCAACCCATGCTCGGCACAGGCGGCCCGGAACTCGCCTTTCTCGGTGACATTGGCCTGGGTGCAGGTGAGGCCCGACAGGTACCAGACCACCGGGAGCCTGGCCCCGGCCGCGTGCGGCGGTACGAAGACGGAGAACTCCATCCGCGTGCCGGTGGCCTCGGAGGCATGGGCGTAGACGCCCTGGACCCCGCCATGGGCGCGCGACTGCGAGACGGTTTCAAGCGGCATCAGAAGACCACGACGGAGCGGATCGACTTGCCGGCATGCATGAGGTCGAACCCCTTGTTGATCTCTTCGAGCGTGAGCACGTGGGTGATCATCGGGTCGATCTCGATCTTGCCGTTCATGTACCAGTCGACGATCTTCGGCACGTCCGTGCGGCCCTTGGCGCCACCGAAGGCCGTGCCTTTCCAAACCCGGCCAGTGACGAGCTGGAAGGGGCGGGTCGAGATTTCCTTGCCGGATTCCGCGACGCCGATGATGGTCGAGACCCCCCAGCCGCGGTGGCAGGCTTCCAGCGCGGTGCGCATCACGTCGGTGTTGCCGGTGCAGTCGAAGGTGTAATCCGCGCCGCCGTCGGTGAGCGCGACCAGGTGCGCGACGAGATCGCCTTCGACCTTGGTCGGGTTCACGAATTCGGTCATGCCGAACCGCTCGCCCCAGCTCTTCTTGTCGTCGTTGATGTCGACGCCGATGATCTTGTCGGCGCCCACCATCTTGGCGCCCTGGATCACGTTGAGCCCGATGCCGCCGAGGCCGAAGACGATCACGTTGGAGCCGGGTTCCACGCGGGCGGTGTTGGTCACGGCGCCGACGCCGGTGGTGACGCCGCAGCCGATGTAGCAGGCCTTGTCGAAGGGGGCGTCGTCGCGGATCTTGGCGACCGCGATCTCGGGGAGCACGGTGAAGTTCGAGAACGTCGAGCAGCCCATGTAGTGATAGATCGTTTCGCCCTTGTAGGAGAACCGCGAGGTGCCGTCCGGCATCACGCCCTTACCCTGGGTGGCGCGGATCGAGGTGCAGAGGTTGGTCTTGCCGGAGGTGCAGCTTTTGCATTCGCGGCATTCGGGCGTGTAGAGCGGGATCACGTGGTCGCCGGGCTTCACGCTCTTCACCCCGGGGCCGACCTCGCGGACAATGCCGGCGCCCTCGTGGCCGAGGATCGAGGGGAAGATGCCCTCGCTGTCGAAGCCGTCGAGCGTATAGGCGTCGGTATGGCAGATGCCGGTGGCCATGATCTCGACCAGCACCTCGCCTTCTTTCGGGCCTTCGAGATCGAGCTCGACGATCTCCAGCGGTTGCTTGGCGGCAAAGGCGACGGCGGCGCGTGTCTTCATGGGATCCTCCCGGGGGCTGTCGTTGTATCGTTCGGCGCACGATAGCCAAGGCTGCGACAATGTGTCCAGCGAAGGACCGGCGCACTCAGCCGTTTTCGCGAAAGAAGGCTGCTGCCCGATCGAAAAAACGGGTCCGGATCTCGGCGCGTTCCATCATCAACTCGTGTTTTGCGCCCTCGACGGTTTCAAGCCGCCCCTTCGGCCAGCGCGCCATGAGCCGGCGCATCCTGTCGACATTGACGATGCTCTCGCGGGTCGCAAGGAAAGACAGCGCCGGGATATCGGGGGCGGGCAGGCGCGTGAGGCGCGCGGTCTCGACCATCATGGCACGGAACCAGACGATCGTCGGTCCGCCGAGCGCGAGATCGGGATAGCGTGCGATCTGGGCCTTCATGAACTCCCACATTTGGACGTCGGTGGTCAGATCGTTGCCCTCGAACGTGCCGGCAATGAGTTTGTGGTCGGGTTGCGCTCGGGGCGTGAGACGGTCGCCAAACCCGAGCGGCGGCCCAAGCAAGGCGACCGCCCAGGCGATCGCCGTCTCGATCGGTTTGAGTTGCACGCCCCACAAGGGGCCCGAGAAGACGGCGGCCCGGACCGGCAGGTGCCCGTGCAGCGCGCGCAGGCCGATGCAGCCGCCCATCGAATGGCCAAGCAGGAACCAGGGCTTGGGCAGATCGGCGCGCCGGGCGACATCGACCAGGACCGCGACATCGTTCTGATACTCCAGAAAGTCGTCGACATGCCCGAGCCGGCGGTCGGGTTTGGCCCGTGCCGTCAACCCTTGGCCACGCCAGTCAAGAGCCAGCGACGCGAACCCGCGGGCTGAAAATTGCGCGGCGGCGGGACCGTATTTCTCGATATATTCCGTACGCCCGGGAAACATCAGCACGGTCCCAAGAGACGTGGTGTCCTGGCCTGCCGGCCAAGCGGCAACTCGGACTTTCTCGCCGTCCGCGGCCTTCACCCACCAGGCCTGTCCGCCTGCGGGTGACCGGGCCACGTCTTCGAAAAGCGGCGCGGCCTCCATGGCGTCAGGCGAGCAGGCCGCCGAGCCGCATGGCCGCGCCCATGTCGCCGTCGACCGAAAGCCGCCCCGACATGAAGGCGGCGGTCGGGTTGAGTTCGCCCGCGAGGATCTGTTCGAACACTTCGGCTGTGGCCGTCAGGGTCACCTCCGCGGGATCGTCGCCCGCCCGGGCGCCGCTGCCGTCGATCACGATGGTGCCGGCCCCTTCGAGGACGAACTTGGCGACGGAATCGAACCCCGCGCCTGACAACCGGTCGTTGAGCGCGGCCACGGCCTTTTCGATCAGCTTGCTCATCTGCGTTCTCCTCTTTGTCGGTCAGAATGGACCGATCCGGATTTGGCGCAACCCTAGTGCGTTTCGAGGCCGGGCTGAAACCCAGAATGCGTCGAATATCGGCACCCGCGTGAAAAATGGCGCGACGTTATGTCCGGCCCACGCGCTCGGCCTCCCGTCCGCCCGTCGCCCTCACCGGCAGGTGAACGCGCGCGCGGATCACAGTGATGGGAAGGTGATAGGCAAGCGCGGTTTTCCGAGTTAGGATTCTGCCATGCGCAGATCACTCAGCTTCCTTGCAGCCCTCCTGCTTGCGGCCCCGGCCTTCGGGGAGGAAGACCGCCTTGATGCGCTTTTCGAGGCGCTCGCGGACCTCGAAGAACCGGGTTGGGAACAGATCGAAGACGCGATCTGGGAAGAATGGTCTGAAACCGGCTCTGCGACGCTCGATCTGCTCCTGCAGCGGGGGCGCGAAGCGATGAACGCGGGCGACACGACCGAAGCGATCGAGCATTTCACCGCCCTGATCGATACCGCGCCGGACTTTGCCGAAGCCTACAACGCCCGCGCCACCGCTTATTTCGAGGCCGGCCTCTACGGCCCGTCACTGGCCGACATCGTGCGGGTGCTCGCGCTAGAGCCACGTCATTTCGGCGCTTTGGCGGGGCTCGGGGTCATCCTCGAGGAAACCGGCGACAGCGCCCATGCGCTCGAAGCCTTCCGGGCCGCCCACGCTATACATCCGCACCGCAGCGATCTAAGAGAGGCGGTGGAACGCCTCGAAGCCGAGCTTCAGGGGACCGAAATCTGAAGTCCGACGCCGGCGGCACAGCCGCTGATGTCCGGCGAGACGAGGCGGGCGAGGGGGAGCGATGTCGCGGATCACCGCGGTTCTTGGACCCACCAATACGGGCAAAACGCATTACGCGATCGAGCGGATGCTCAGCTACCGCTCCGGTGTGATCGGTCTGCCGTTACGCCTGCTTGCGCGCGAGGTCTACGACCGGATTGTCGGCCTCAGGGGGGAGGCTGTCGTGGCGTTGGTCACCGGTGAGGAGCGGATCGTCCCTGAACGGGTGCGGTTCTGGGTCTGCACCGTCGAGGCAATGCCCGAGGGGTTGGGGGCGGAATTCGTCGCCATCGACGAGATCCAGCTCTGTGCCGACCCGGAACGGGGACATGTTTTCACCGACCGGCTCCTGCACAAGCGCGGCAGCCACGAGACCCTGTTCCTCGGTGCCGAAACCATGCGCGGAGCGATCGCGGCGCTGGTGCCGAAGGCGCAGTTCATGCACCGGGAGCGATTTTCCAACCTGAGCTACGCGGGTTCGAAAAAAGTCAGCCGAATGCCCGCCCGGAGCGCCATTGTGGGCTTTTCGGTCGATAATCTCTATGCAATCGCCGAGCTATTGCGCCGCCAGAAGGGTGGTGCGGCGGTCGTCATGGGCGCGCTTTCGCCCAGAACGCGAAATGCCCAGGTGGAGATGTACCAGGAAGGAGATGTCGACCATCTCGTCGCCACAGATGCCATCGGGATGGGCTTGAACCTCGACGTGCAGCACGTTGCTTTCTCGGCGCTTTCCAAGTTCGACGGTCGTCGCATGAGATACCTCGCACCGAACGAGCTTGCCCAGATTGCCGGCCGCGCCGGGCGCTACCGGACCGACGGCACCTTCGGCGTGACCGGCGAAGCCTCGCCCCTCGACGAGGAGGTGGTGCGGGCCATCGAGGAGCACCGCTTCGCGCCCATCCGCAAACTCCAGTGGCGCAATTCGGAGCTCCAGTTCAGCCGCCTCGACCGGCTGATCGCCTCGCTGGAAGCCGGGACCGACGATCCGTTGCTGGTGCGCGCCCGCGAGGCCGACGACCTCATTGCGCTCAAGGCGCTGGCGGAGGACGAATTGATTCGGGCCCGGGCGTCGGACGGGCGGTCCGTCCGGCTGCTGTGGGACGTCTGCCGGGTGCCCGATTTCCGCGGCATCAGCCATGCCGAGCACGCCAGCCTGCTCACAGCGCTTTACACCGACCTGCACGAACGGGGCCGGGTGCGCGAGGATTGGTTCGCGGCCCGGGTCGCGCGGATCGACAATACCAAGGGCGACATCGACACGCTGTCCAAACGCCTCGCCTATATCCGCACCTGGACATATGTCGCACAGCGAAATGGCTGGCTTCGGGACGAACACCATTGGCGTGGGGAGACTCGTGCGGTAGAAGATCGCTTGTCGGATGCGCTTCACGCGGCTCTGACGCAAAGATTTGTTGATCGGCGCACTTCCGTGCTTCTGCGCCGGTTGAAACAGAAGGAGAGCCTTGTGGCCGAGGTGAACGACAAGGGTGAAGTGACCGTCGAAGGCGAATTCGTCGGTCGTTTGGAGGGCTTCCGGTTCCAGCAGGACAAGGCGGCGTCGCCTGAGGAAGCGAAAACCCTGCGCGCCGCGGCAGTCGCAGCCCTGGCGCCCGAGTTCCACCTGCGCGCGGACCGGTTCTACAACGCCCCCGATACCGAGCTCGACTACACCGAGCAGGGTGGGCTGATGTGGGGCGAACACGCCATCGGCAAACTGGTGAAGGGCGACGATCCGCTGAAACCCCGGGTGCAGGCCTTTGTCGACGACGAAGCGGGTGTCGAAGTGGCCGACAAGGTCACCCGCAGGCTCCAGCATTTCATCGACCGCAAGGTCGCGGCTCTGTTCGAACCGCTGCTTGAAATGCAAAAGGACGACGGGCTCGCCGGGCTCGCCCGGGGCCTCGGCTTTCAGCTGGTCGAGGCAATGGGGATTATCCCGCGCGACCGCGTCGCGCAGGACGTCAAGTCGCTCGATCAGGAATCGCGCGGGCTCCTGCGCAAACACGGTGTGCGCTTCGGTCAGTTCACGATCTTCCTGCCGGCCTTGCTCAAGCCCGCGCCGACGCGGCTTCGGATGGTGCTCTGGAGCCTGTCGCGCGGTCTCGACGTCTTTCCCGAGTCTCCGCCGCCGGGGCTCGTGACCATCCCCGTCGTCGAACATGCCGATATCGAGACCTATACGCTCGCAGGTTACCGACCGGCCGGGCATCGCGCGATCCGGATCGACATGCTCGAACGGCTGGCCGACCAGCTCCGCGCCCAGGACAGCCGGACCGGATTCGAAGCCAACCCCGACATGTTGTCGATCACCGGCCTGACGCTGGTGCAATTCGCCGATCTGATGGCCGGTCTGGGCTACAAGGCCGAGCGCGGCGAGCGCGAGAAACTGCGTGGCGCCGAACATGACAAGGCGGCGAACGGATTTTCCGAGGTCGAGGCGACGCCCAAGGCCGACCGCCGGCCCGATCCGCATCCGGGCGACCCGGGTGTGAGCGAAGTCGATGCCATCCCCGAGGCCGATGGCGCGGGCCATTCCAAACACCTGCATATCGACCATCTCGAAGGCTCTGGCTTCTCCTCGGTCGAGGCGCAGCCCGACGCCGATGACGACGACGAGACCGAGCCGCATCCGGGCGACCCGGGCGTGAGCGAAGTTGCCGCCCGCGACGAGCCGGGTGATGAGCCCGAGATCTTTTTCACCTTCACCTGGGGTGGGTTGAACAAACCGCGCGGAGGTGGCGGCGGCCGCGGCAAGCCGCGCGGCCCCGGCGGCGGCAAGTCCGGCGGCAAGCCCGGCGACGGCGGCGGCAAACCCCGCGGTCCCAAGGGGCCGAAAGGCAAGGGCGGTGGCGCGAAGTCGTTCGAGAGCCGGCCGCCGAAGAAGGACAAGCCGATCGATCCGGACAACCCCTTCGCCCAGGCGCTCATGGGGCTCAAGGACAAGGACTGACCGGTGGGTGAGGGTCCCGGCGCCGGTGCTGCGGCGGCGATGCGCGCCGACAAGTGGCTCTGGCACGCCCGGTTCTTCAAGACGCGTGGGCTGGCGGCCAAAGTGATCTCGTCCGGGCATCTGCGGGTGAACGGCGACAAGGCCGCGAAACCCGCGCGCAGCGTGGCACCGGGTGATGTGCTGACTTTTCCGCAGGCGCGGCGGATCCGGGTGGTGAAGATCCTTGCCCTGTCGGAGCGGCGCGGCCCCGCGCCGGAGGCGCAGACGCTCTATAAGGACATGACCCCGCAGACGCCCGCGGCGCCGCAGAATCCGTCCTTTGACGGCAAGGGCCGGCCGAGCGGGAAAGATCGTCGCAACGCTCGGGATTTTGACCGTTCCCAACTTGAATGATCGCGCCAAGCCGGGTAGCTAGGCGGAACCTATCTGCATTCCGGGTGTCCCATGACCTATATCGTGAA
>JAGRMP010000058.1:10758-11681 GCA_020441225.1 Maritimibacter sp.
ACACCGACTGCGTGGAAGTCTGCCCGGTGGATTGCTTCTACGAGGGCGAGAACATGTTGGTGATCCACCCCGATGAATGCATCGATTGCGGCGTTTGCGAACCCGAATGCCCGGCGGACGCAATCCGCCCCGACACCGAGCCGGAAGCCGCGGCCTGGGTCGAGTTCAACCGGAAGTACTCCGAGCTCTGGCCGGTGATCGTGTCGAAGAAGGACCCGCTGCCGGAGGCCGAGGAGCGCGACGGCGAAGAAGGCAAGCTCGAGAAGTACTTCTCCGAAAAACCCGGCGGCTGAGATCTGCGCGGAGCCGCGCGGCGCGTTCTGCGTGCGGGGCGCGGTTCGATCGGGGGGTCCCTCCGGTGAACAGGCGCTTGACCGCCGATCCAGCGGCGGCCCTTTCAGAATCGCTCAAATTGCGCTATATTCAGTTATTGGTATGGAACCGGGCCGCAAACTGCTGGCGGCGCGGGGCGGGCAAAGGCTGTTACGTTGCATTCGTGATGAAGATGTCGCCGTGGGGGGCGTGAACCACCCCGCGCGGCTTTGTTTGCGTCCCGATGTACGAGTTAAGGCCGGGGACCCGGAAAATGAAAGGACACCGACGATCATGAGCAAAGCGAAAAAGCTCGACTTCCGCCCCAACGACTATGTCGTCTACCCCGCGCATGGCGTGGGCCAGATCATATCGATCGAGGAGCAGGAAGTCGCCGGGCTGACGCTGGAACTCTTCGTGATCTCCTTCGAGAAGGACAAGATGACCCTGCGGGTGCCGACCAACAAGGCGACCGAGGTGGGCATGCGTGGCCTTTCGAGCCCCGACATCGTCTCCAAGGCGATGGACACGCTGCGCGGCAAGGCGCGGGTGAAGCGCGCGATGTGGTCGCGCCGGGCCCAGGAATACGAACAGAAGATCAATTCGGGCGA
>JAGRMP010000522.1:0-2154 GCA_020441225.1 Maritimibacter sp.
GGTGGTGGTTCCCGCGACAGACGGCAGCGAAGTGACGCTCACGATGCGGCAAGTGGCGCCGGGCTAATACCAGGTGGTCTACGACGCGCCGTCGATGGGGCTCTACCGGCTCCGAGAGGGCGAGATCGAGACGGTGATGGCGCTCGGCCCCGCCTCGCCGCGGGAGTTCGAGGAAACCATCGCCACGGGCGAGGTTCTGGCGCCGCTGATCACAGGGGTTTCGGGCGGCGACATCGCGCTCGAAGACGGCACCCCTGCCTTGCGGCCCGTGCGGCCGGGGCGCACGGCGGCGGGGCGCGGCTGGATCGGCTATACCCCGCGCGAGGCCTACGTGGTCGAAGCGCTCACGATCACCCCGCTCGCACCGGCCTGGCTGATGCTGGTGCTTGCGGCGGGGCTCGCGGTGCTGGCCTGGCTCGTCGAGGGACGGCGGCGGCGCGGCGGACCGGCGGGGGCAGCGCTGCGGCGCGGTTGACGGGCCCCCGCGCCCACAGGCGTCACCACAGCGGCAGGTCGGGGGGGAACCCCGAGAGCATCCCGTAGCTCTGTATCCGAAGATCGCCCGCCACGTCGTCGGTGACGAGGGTGGTGAGCCCGCTGTCATTGGCAATGGCGAAACAGCTGTCGTAGTAGAAGCCCGCACCGCGGTCGAGCGGCACCTGCCAGACCTCGGCGGGGGCCTGGTCGAGATAGAGCGGGCTTCCGACGAGCACGTCGATGGCATTGGCCGCCGGGGCCGCCGCAAGGGCGTCGTAGAGGGGGCCCGCGAAAGAGGCGCGGGCGCCGAGCAAGGCGTTGCGGAACGCGTCGAGCGTATCGAACCGGGTGGCCCCGTCGAGAATGCGGGTGGCCTCCCCGAGCATCCGCAGCTCGTCCAGCATCTCGCCGACCGATTGCGCGCAGACATTCGCCGCCCAGCCCTCGGGCGGGCCGAAGGGCGCGACCGCGAGGGTGATGCCGAGCCCGAGGATCTCGGTGGCGGTGTCGATGTACTCCATCGCTTCCGGCGGGGTGTTGAACAGGCTCTGCACCAGCCCGTCGTCGCGCACGCCCATGCGGATCGCGTAGTCGCGGATGACCGCATTGGTCGCGCGGGCGAGGTCGAGCGTGTCGTTGGCCGCGGCCATGGCCGCCTCGGACACGGCGATGCCATGAAAGCCGAGCCGCCCGCCGGGCTGCAGGAGCCGCTCGGTGGCCTCCGCCACCGCATAGGCCGCCGCGCCCCCGAGATAGGCGACGGCGCAGGCGCTTTCGCAGGACTGGCCCGCGAGCACCACGGTGGTCACCACATGGGCGCGGAAGCTCTCGCCGAGCCGGACGCCTTCCTGCAGGCTGCCGCCGGGCGAATTGAGGGCGATCCCCCATTGGGTGCCGTCGACGTGGTCGGTGGGCGGCAGACCGGCCATGAAAGCCTCGAAGACCTGGGCGTCGCCGGGCTGGATCGGGCCGCTGCCCAGGATCATCTGCGTCGGGCGCATGCCGTCGCCCGCGAGATCGACGGTCTCGATCCGGGTGAAGTTCATCGCCTCGGCAGGCAGGGCGACGAGGCTCGCAACCAGGGGCGCGATGAGGCGGGCGAGGAGAGGAGCGCGCATGTCGGGCAACCGTTACCGGACCGCCGGGGCGCCGACCCCTGCCGGCAGGCGGCCTGTGGCGCGAGAATGTGCCTGCGCCCCGGCCCTGTCAACGCGGCGCGGGGGCGCGGTGGACGCGGCAGGGCGCAGCGGGAACCCCGGGCCCGGTGGGGCGCTATTCGCTGTCGGGCTGCAGCAGCACGCGGCGCGAGTTGGACGCGAATTCACGCCGCCACAGCACCACCAGCGTCACCAAGGTGGCCACGAACAACGGCAACGCGCCCCCGAGCCAGGCGAGCGCCGCCATGGCGAAATAGACCGCCCGGAGCCCGCGGTTGAAGCTGCGCGCGGCGGTGATGTTGATCTCGGCCGCCTTGGCCGCGCGGGGGGAGGCGGTCGGGTCGGCGGGGTCGTTCGGCACCGAGGCCATGACGATGGCACAATAGCCGAACAGCCGGTGCGACCAGACGAAGGCGAGAAACGCGCTCACCAGCAGCAGGACCGGCAGGGCGAGCTTGAGCGTCCAGACGAAATCCGGCGGCGTCTGGCCCGCGAGATGCGGCACGAGTCCGGCAAGCCG
>JAGRMP010000522.1:2214-3995 GCA_020441225.1 Maritimibacter sp.
CTGGTACCTTCACGCAGGGAGGCGAGCACCTGGCTGTCGAAAATCCGGGGCTCGCGGGTGACCATCTGCACCATCCAATCGCGCCGGTACTGGGTCACGATGCGCCCGACCGAGGGCCGTTTCGGCGAGGAATGCTCGATCCGCCAGCCGATCCCGACCCAGGCGGCGAGCAGCGCGGCGGCCGCGAGGGCGTCGAACAGCGTGAACGGGGCGAGGAAGGCGGCAAGATCCATGGCCGGAGTTGGCCGGATTGCGCGGGCGATGGCAAGGGGCCCGATCCTTCCGCCGGGTAGAAATGCGGGCCGGGGCCTCGTTCCATGGCAGACACGGGGCCCTGGCGCCGGGGCCGGGATGCAGGCGCAGTATCGGGCTTCCCGGTGCGTTCGATCGATGGGCCCCGGTCGCCGAGCGTGGCGACAGCGACGGCGGGTTTTGAGCGGAAGGAAAACGAAGGACCACGGATACGGCGGCACCCTGCCGGCATGCCGCGCGGTTCACTGCAGGTGCATGGCGCGCGGGTACCGGACGGGTCCCTGCGCGGACGTGGGACCGGCGCGCACGGGCGCGATCAGCCCGAACGGCATGGTCCCCTGCCCCACGGCCTACCGCAGGGCCGACCGCTGGGCCGACCGCTGGGCCGAGGCGGGGCTATGGGTGCAGGTGTCTGAAATTCAATCGGAAAGGCCCCGGGCCGGATACCGTTCATCGACAGCCCGATCCGCCGCGCCCACCCGCAGACCGCGGCTCGAAATGGCGAGCGGATCACGCCCCCGGTCGTTCTCGTGGCGGATCGCTCCCGTCGCGCCCGCGGCCTCACGACGGCGGGTGCGATCCGTTGCCGGCAAAGGGGGCGTTGTCTCCCCCTGTTTTCCCCCGTAACAAGAAGCGGCACAGGCGGGGAGGCGGACATGCTGGCCGGGAAACGGATCCTTCTCATCATCGGCGGCGGGGTGGCCGCCTTCAAATCGCTCACGCTGATCCGGATCCTGCGCGAGCGGGGCGCCAGCGTGGTGCCGGTGCTGACCCCGGCGGCGCAGGAATTCGTCACCCCGCTTTCCGCCTCCGCGCTGGCGGCGGAAAAGGTCTACACCGCGCTCTTCGACCTCACCGACGAGGCCGAGATGGGCCATATCGAATTGTCGCGCGACGCCGATCTGGTGGTCGTGGCCCCTGCCACCGCCGATCTTCTCGGCAAGATGGCGAACGGGCTCGCCAATGACCTCGCCTCGACGCTGCTCATGGCCACCGACAAGCGCGTGCTGGTCGCCCCGGCGATGAACGTGCGGATGTGGGAGCACCCGGCGACGCAGCGCAACCTCGCCACGCTCGCCGCCGATGGGGTGCTGTTCGCCGGCCCGACCGAGGGTGCGATGGCCTGCGGCGAGTTCGGGCCGGGCCGGATGGTGGAACCCGAGGAGATCGCCAACGCGGTGCAGGACGCCCTCGCCGACGGGCCGCTCAAGGGCCGCCACGTGCTGGTGACCTCCGGTCCGACCCACGAGCCGATCGACCCGGTACGCTACATCGCCAACCGCTCCTCCGGCGCGCAGGGCACGGCGATTGCCCGGGCGCTCTCGGGGCTCGGCGCGCAGGTGACCTTCGTCACCGGCCCGGCCGAGGTGCCGCCGCCCACGGGCGTGCGGGTGGTGCGGGTGCAGACCGCCCGCGAAATGCTCGACGCGGTCGAGAAAGCCCTGCCCGCGGACGCTGCCGTCTTTGCCGCCGCCGTGGCCGACTGGCGGGTGGCCGAGGAAAGCGGGCACAAGATCAAGAAGGACGGC
>JAGRMP010000523.1 GCA_020441225.1 Maritimibacter sp.
TCGCCAACGCGCTGATGGTCAAGCTGATGGAGATGGGCGGCCGTCCGGTGACGCTGCTCGACGGCGACATCGTGCGCAAGAACCTGTCCTCGGAGCTCGGCTTCTCGAAGGAGCACCGTGACCTCAACATCCGCCGGATCGGCTACGTGGCGAGCGAGATCACCAAGAACGGCGGCATCGCCATCTGCGCCCCGATCGCGCCCTATGCCACCACGCGCCGCGCGGTGCGCGAGGATATCGAACAGTTCGGCGCCTTCGTCGAGGTGCATGTCTCGACCTCGATCGAGGAATGCGAACGGCGCGACCGCAAAGGGCTGTACAAGCTCGCGCGGGAAGGCAAGATCAAGGAATTCACCGGGATTTCGGACCCGTATGACGTGCCGGAGACGCCCGAACTGCGGGTCGACACTGAGAATGTCGATGTCGACAACTGCGCCCACCAGGTGCTCTTGAAGCTCGAATCGATGGGCCTGATCGCCGGGCAGTGACGCCGGAATCGGACCGGAAACGACAGGCCGGGGTGGACGCACCCCGGCCTTTTTTTTCGGCGCGCTTGGATCGGTGTCGCGCGGGCGGGCACACCGCACGGGTGCGACCGGTTTGGGCCATTGCCGTGCGGGCGTCGGATTTGGGTCTGGCGTTTTGCGCAAGCGCGTCACGGCGTTCATCCTTCGTTAACCATGTAAATTATTGTAATTTCGTGATATTCTTTCGTCGTCAAAATCCAGAAATCCGGATTTCCGGATTCCTGCGCTCACGGCGCGCGGGACGCGCGGGACGCTGAAACCCCCGCGTTTCGGGTCGCCGGGCACCGAACGCCGAAGAGCGGATGCCGAACGCCCGGGTGCCGAAGGACGGGCACGGGTCACCGCGGCGACGTACGGGTGGGACGTTGGTTCTGCGCTGTCGGGGCGCTGTCGGAGCAGCGATGGAACAACGGCAGGGCACAGCGCGCGTCCTGGCGGCCGTCGGTCCGCGACCGCCGCACCAGCCTCCCTGGCCGCTCACCGAGACCGCTGACGCCGCCAGACCTCACCGCGCCCGCCCCGGACATTCGATGCACCACCGCTGGCGAACCCTCCGCAATGGCTCATATCGTTAACATGGTGTAAAAGATCCTTTACACAGCGCCATGTTAAGTCTATTTAACATAACGACACCGAATCTTAACATGGAGCACCCGATGCCCTTCGGTCTCAAATCGATCTGGTTCCAGCTCGTCACCGAGCTTGCCGTCATCGCCTGGTTCCTCGTCCGGTTCCGCGACAAACACGCCGCCGGCGTTTTCGACGGGCCCGAGGGGCTGGTCGAACTCGGCACCACGGTCCTGAGCTTCATGCTCGCCACCGTGGTCGCGATCGTCGCCGTCCATATCCTCGGGCTTATCCTGTTCGCCATCGCCGAGGGCGGCGCGGAGCCCGATACCACCACCGACGAGCGCGACCGGGCCATCGAAGCCCGGGGCGACCGGGTCTCCAACACGCTCGGGGGCCTCGGCTTCGTCGTCGCCATGGTGCTGATGACCTTCGGGGGCAGCGTGCCGGTGGTGATCGCGACCACCTTTGTCGCCTGCCTCGCGGGCGCGGTAATCGGCAACCTGGTCAAGCTGCGCGCCTATGGCGAGGGCTGAGGGGTGACCCGGAAACTGAAAAAGCCGCAGATCGGCAACAACATCCGGCGGCTGCGCTTCGAGGCGGGCGAGATGACCCAGGCCGATCTCGCCGCTGCTACCGGGGTGACCCGCCAGACCATCGCCGCGATCGAGAAAGCCCGCTATGCGCCGACGCTGGAGCTGGCCTTTCTGATCGCCGACGCTTTCGGCCAACCCCTCGACGCGGTGTTTTTCCGCGAAGACTGAGCCGGCAACACCCCACCCAGGGAGGACATCATGTACCGCTTTCTCGATCTGCTCTCGGCAACCGCCCGGCTCGCCCTCGTGGGCGCGCTGGCGCTCCTGAGCTGGCTGCTGCACTGACCCTGCGCCGATGCTGGTGATCTCGCTCACCGCGATCCCGCCGCGCTTCGGGCAGTTGGACCGGGTGCTCGGCGCGCTCTGCACCCAGGGTGCGGACAAGGTGATGTTGGTGATCCCCGAGCGTTATGCCCGGTTCGATCCGGCCCCCCTGCCCGCGTTGCCGGCCGGGGTCACGCTCTTGCACACGCCCGATGACCTTGGGCCCGCCGGCAAACTGCGCGCGCCCGCCGCCGCCTTCCCCGCGGCCGACATCCTCTATTGCGACGACGACTGGCTCTACGGGCCCGGCTGGGCCGAGGCGTTTCGCGCCGCGCGCGCCCCGGGGCGGGTCGTCGCGGCGAGCGCCTGGGACACGGCCCGGATCGGACGGCCCGGGGGCCGGATCGCGCAGGGCTTTGCCGGGGTGATGGTCGCGGCCGACGTGGCGCGGCGCATCCCGCCGCCGCCGCCCGAAGCCTGGTCGGCAGACGATATCTGGCTGTCGGGGTGGTTCGCCGGGCTCGGGCTGGAGGTGGTCGAGGCGCCCGGGGCCCGGGCACTGTGTATGCCGCTTGCGAGCCCGGGCGCGCTGCAGGCCGAGACCGACCGCGACGCCGCCAACCGCGCCGCCGCCGGGCTCATTCACGACCGGTTCGGGATCTGGCCCGAACTCTGAACGCGGTCCGGGACGCGATCGGTCGCATCGACTATGTCCGGTCGACCATCTTGCTCATGTTGAGACCGGTCACGCCGAAGCCCGATGCCTCGTAGAGCCGCCGCGCGCCGTCATTGCTGGCCGCGACGCGCAGCCGGATCTCGCGACATCCGCTACCCGCGAACCTGTTCTCCAACGCCGCCAATGCGGCGCGGCCCACGCCCTGGCCGCGATGCGCCGGATAGACGTAGAAATCGCTGATGAACACGGTCTCGCCGCTGGCATCCGGCTTGCACCAGATATAGCCGAGCGGCGCACCGCCCGCGGCATCGTTCTCGATGCAGAGCAGGACCTGCCCCGGGGTGTCGACCCCCTGCGCCAACTCCGTCGCCACCGCATTTTCGGCCCGCAGCGTTGCGGTGGCCAGATCCAGATCGTAGTTCTGCGCGATCTCCGCAGCATAGTCCGGGACAAAGTAAGCCCGGTAGCCGTCGAACTCCTCGGCCCGCAGGGGCCGAAGGCGGACTGTCCCCTGCGTCGCGGTCAATGCACCGCGACCGGGGCGAAATCGTTCTGCCGGGCGAGCACGAAAGCCAGGTTGCGGTCGCGCACCAGCGCCAGCCGGGTGCCCTCGGCGCTGTGCACGGCGTAGAGCTTGTCGAGCCCCGCGGCCTCGCGCTGCACCTCTTCGGGCAGGTCTTTCACCTCGACTTCCCGGACGTAGACGATCCGGTCTTCGCTGTCGGGAAGCGCTTCGTATTTCACGTCCATGACGCTCTCCTTGTTCTGGGTCGCAGGTCTCGGTCGGGCGGGCGTTCGCGGCCTCACCCCTTGCGGATCTCGATGGTCTGCACCCGCCTCTCTTCGATCGCCCGTTCGAGATCGATATGCAGAAGTCCGTTGCCGGTCGCCGCGCCGATCACTTCGACGCCGTCGGCGAGCACGAAGCTCTTCATGAACTGCCGCGCGGCGATGCCGCGGTGCAGGTACACGCGGTGGTCTTCCTTGGCCGAGATCCGGCCCCGGACCACGAGCTTGCGGTCTTCCACGGTGATCGACAGATCGTCGTCGGCGAATCCGGCCACCGCGAGGGTGATCCGGTAGGCGCGGTCGCTGACCTGCTCGATATTGAAGGGCGGATAGCCCTCGGTGCCCGATTTCTCGGCCTGCTCCAGCATCCGCTCGAGCTGATCGAACCCCAGAAGGAAGGGGTGGGACCCCAGCGTCATCTTGGTCATCTACACGTCCTTTTCCAAAGCGACCTGTCTTCGCGGGTCCCGGCTTGCGGCAACCCGTCTGCTCGGAAATATGGGGCGGCGGCGCTTTTGTCGCAAGGGGGGCAAAGCGCTTTGGAATCCGGCGGTTTGGGCGTAAGTTGTTCCTCAGGCTGTTGAAAAGAACCGGGAACCATGAGCAAAGCCAAGGAAATGGACTCCGACGAGGTGCTGCGCGTCGAGCTTGAAGTGCTGCGCCAGGAACATCGCGATCTCGACGCCGCGATCGAAGCGCTGGCCGACCGTGCAGCGGCCGACCAGCTCACCATCACCCGGCTCAAGAAGCAGAAGCTCGCGCTCAAGGACAAGATCGCGCGGATCGAGGACAAGCTCACGCCCGACATCATCGCGTGAAAGCCGACAGGGCTTTGCGCGACGGGATTGAGGTTGCGGGCTGGCGCGGGTAGAAGGTCCTTTCCATGAGCGAGGCGGCGATGACAGACGTGA
>JAGRMP010000524.1 GCA_020441225.1 Maritimibacter sp.
CGAGCCGGTCTCGCCCAGGTTGCCGCCGTTCTTGGAGAACGTCGAGCGCACCACCGAGGCGGTGCGGTTGCGGTTGGCGGTCATCGCCTCGACGATCACCGCGACGCCGTTGGGGCCGTAGCCCTCGTAGCGGATCTCGTCATAGCTCTCGGCGTCGCCGCCGATGGCCTTCTTGATCGCGCGGTCGATCACGTCCTTGGGGCAGGACTGGCTCTTGGCTTCCTTGACCGCAAGGCGCAGGCGCGGGTTCTTGTCGGGGTCCGGGTCGCCCATCTTGGCGGCGACGGTGATCTCCTTCGCGAGCTTCGAAAACAGTTTCGACCGCGCGGCGTCCTGGCGCCCCTTGCGGTGCTGGATGTTCGCCCATTTTGAATGGCCGGCCATGGGATGCTCCAAAATGTTCCGGGTTTCGCGCCGCTATATCGCAAGCCGCCCCGGGGGGGCAAGGGCCGCGCGCGGGGGGCCGGGGCCAAGCGGTTTCGAAACCGCTTGAGAACGGCTTTCGAAAGCCGTTTGCCCCGCCCCGCATGTCGAGCGCTCAGGCCGCGTCGCCCCCGGCGAGCAGCGCGTCGAGCTGGCCGAATTGCTCGGGCAGGCCCGCGCCCGCGCCGTCTGTCGCCGCCTCGAAGGCGTCCGCCGTGGGATAGAGATCGCGGTAGGTCAGCAGCGTCCTTTCCCCGACCGCCTCGAAGCTCACGCGGGTCACCGCGCCGTCGTCTTCCTCATCGTTGGTCCAGACCAGGAGGGCGTCGGGCACCACCTCGATGTAGCGTCCGAAAAAGACCATGTTGTCCATCCCGTCCATCGCAAACTCGAGCCGGTAGCCGCCGCCCGTGCGCACGTCCATCTCGCAGCCGACGATCCGCATGCCGATGGATTTCGGCGCCCACCAGCGGGTGAACAGCGCGGGCGTCGTCCAGGCCGCGAAGACGATCCGGGGCGGCGCGTCGAACATCCGGGTCACGGTGAGCTCGCGGTCCGAGGTCCGTTCGATCTTCGTCTCGGCGAACGGGGTCTTGCCGTCATTTTCTGTCGTCATTACGCCTCTCCTTGCGTTTGAGCGCCTCGATCACCCCGTCGAGGGCGTCGAACCTTGCGTCCCAGAGCTGTCGGTACCGCGCGATCCAGGCCGCCTCCCGGTCCAGCCGACCCGCGCCGAGCCGGCAGATCCGCACCCGCCCAACCTTCTCCGTCTCGACCAGCCCCGCCCGTTCGAGCACGCCGACATGTTTCTTCATGCCGGTGAGCGACATGTCGAACCGCGCGGCGAGCTCGGTGATCGAGGCATCGGCGCGGGCGAGCTGTTCGAGGATGCCACGCCTTGTGGCGTCGGACAGGGCGGAAAAGGTCGCGTCGAACGCAGAGTGATTATACTGAACCATGTGGTTCAGTATAGCGGGATCCGGGCCCGCCGCAATCCGGTTTTGCGCCTAGCCGCGCTCGTCCTTCGGGCTGTCCATGACAACGTGGGTGGTGAGCTGGCGCACGCCCTCGACAGTGCCGAGACAGTCGGTATGGAAATGCTTGTAGGCCGCGAGATCGGCCGCCTCGACCCGCAACAGGTATTCGACGGTGCCGGTGATGTTGTGGCACTCGCGGACCTCGTCGAACCCGGCCACCGCCGCCTCGAACCGCCGCTGCGCTTCCTTGGTGTGTTCCGAGAGCCCGACGGTGACATAGGCGACAAAGCCCCGCCCCATCGCCGCCGGGTTCAGCACCGCGCGGTAGCCGGCGATGATCCCCTGGCGCTCCATCTCCTGCACCCGGCGCAGACAGGCCGAGGGCGACAGCCCGACGCGGTCCGCGAGCTGGGTATTGGCGATCCGCCCGTCGCGGGTCAGCTCACGCAATATTTTGCGGCCGATTTCGTCGATTTCCATCTGGCGTTGCTCACTGTGTCCAACAGGCACAATAATTCGCAGCCCCATTGCGCGCAACCTGGTGCATTCTTGCGCCATGTCGCCCGATCTGATCCTCGCCCTGTTCGGCTTCGTCGCCATCATGTGCTTCACCCCGGGGCCCAACAACCTGATGCTGATGGCGTCGGGCACCAATTTCGGCTACCGCCCGACCCTGCCGCATCTCGCGGGCGTGGTGCTCGGCTTTTCGCTCATGGTGGTGCTGGTGGGGCTCGGGCTGATGGCGGTCTTCGCCCGGATCCCCGAACTGCGGACCGTGCTCAAGGCGGTCTCCATCGCCTATCTGCTCTACCTCGCCTGGAAGATCGCGCGCGCCGCGCCGCCCGATGCCGAAACCGCCCGCACCGCGCGGCCGCTCAGCTTCCTGCAGGCCTCCGCCTTTCAATGGCTCAACCCCAAGGGCTGGACCATGGCGCTCACCGGCATCACGGCTTACGCGCCCGACCAGAGCCTCTGGGCGGTGGCGGTGGTGTCGCTCGCCTTTCTCGTGGTCAACTGCTTTTCCGGCAGTATGTGGGTGCTGATCGGCCAGCAGATCCGGCGGCTGCTGACCAACCCGGGGCGGCTTGCGCTGTTCAACGGGGTGATGGCCGCCCTGCTGGTCGCGACGCTGATCCCCGTGCTCTTCACCTGACCGCCGACCGGCCCCGCCATCGGTGATCCGCTTTGCGTGATGGCGCCGGGCAGGTTATCCCTGCCCCATGACCCCTGAACAGATCACCCTCTTCGCCCTCTTCGCCGCCGTCTTCGGCCTGCTCCTGTGGGGCAAGTACCGCTACGACCTCGTGGCCTTTGGCGCGCTGATGCTCGCGGTGGTGCTCGGCGTGGTCGACACCAAGCACGCTTTCGACGGCTTCGGCCATTCGGCAACGCTGATCGTGGCGCTGGTGCTGGTGGTCTCGGCGGGACTGGTGCGCTCGGGCGCGGTGTTTCTCATCACCCGCACGCTGGTCGATTCGAGCCGGGGGATGGGCACCCATATCACCATCTTGGGGGTCATAGGCGGCGCGCTCAGCGCCTTCATGAACAACGTCGCGGCGCTTGCGCTGCTGATGCCGGTCGACATCCAGACCGCGCGCAAGGCGGGCCGCGCCGCCGGGCTCACGCTGATGCCGCTGAGCTTCGCGACCATTCTCGGCGGCATGGCGACGCTGATCGGCACGCCGCCCAACATCATCATCTCGACGATCCGCGAAGACGCGCTCGGCGAGCCGTTCAAGATGTTCGACTTCGCCCCCGTCGGCGCGATCACCGCCATCGTCGGCCTCGTCTTCGTCGCGCTCGTCGGCTGGCGGCTCATTCCGCGCCCCGAAGAGGGCAGCGATGCGGCCGACCCGATGGACGGCTATTCCGATTTCGTCTCGGAACTGGTGGTGCCCAAGGAGTCGAAGCTGATAGGCCAACGGGTGCAGGATCTCTACGAAGAGGCGGACAGGAACGACGTGGTCATCGTCGGGCTGATCCGCGACGGCAAACGCCGCTACGGCACGGCGCGCACCGCGGTGCTGCAGGCGCAGGACGCGCTGGTGATCGAGGCGACGCCATCGGCGCTCGACGAGTTTCGCGCGGCCCTCAAGCTCGACGTCGCCGACGAGACCCGGGCCGACCGGCTGCGCGCCGAGGGCGAGGGGCTGTCGAAGATCGAAGTGGTGGTGACCGACCAGAGCCGGATCGCCGGCAAGACCGCCCAGGCGATCGGCCTCAACTGGCGCCGCCGGGCGGTGCTGCTCGGGATCTCGCGCGGCCGCAGGGGCTTCAGGAGCGCGGTGCGCAAGACCAGGGCCCAGCCCGGCGATATCCTGCTGCTGCTCGTGCCCCAGGGCAGCGAGGCGGAGGTCACCGAATGGCTCGGCTGCCTGCCGCTCGCCAATCGTGGGCTCACGATCACCCAGAACAGCAAGACCTGGCTCGCCATCGGCCTCTTCGCCGCCGCCGTCGCCGCGGCGAGCCTCGGGCTCGTCTACCTGCCGGTGGCGCTCGGGATCGTCGTGGTGGGCTACGTGCTCACCGGCATCCTGTCGCTCTCCGAGATTTACGACCATATCGAATGGCCGGTGGTGGTGCTGCTCGGCTCGATGATCCCGCTCGGGAGCGCGCTCGAAACCTCGGGCGGCACCGAATTGATCGCCACGAGCCTCGTGAACGTCACCCAGGGCCTGCCCGCCTGGGCCGTGCTCACGATCATCATGGTGGTGACGATGTCGCTGTCGGATGTGCTCAACAACACCGCCACCGCCATCGTCGCGGCGCCGATCGGGATCGAGATGGCGGGCCAATTGGGCGCCAACCCGGACCCGTTCCTGATGGCCGTGGCGGTCGCCGCTTCCTGCGCCTTCCTCACCCCCATCGGGCACAAGAACAACACCCTCATCCTCGGCCCCGGCGGCTACCGGTTCGGGGATTACTGGCGCATGGGGCTGCCGCTCGAAATCCTGGTCGTCGCCGTGTCGATCCCGCTCATCCTGCTGTTCTGGCCGCTGTGAGCGGAGGCGCCCAGGCCAGCCGCGCGGTCTCGAAGGGCAGGCCTTCGCTGTCCTGCGGGCGGCGCGAGATTTCGCGGAACCCCTGCGACAGGTAGAAGCGGAGCGCCCCCGGGTTGCCGGTGTAGACCTCCAGCTCCAGCCGACCGTGCCTCGCCTTCGCGTGGTCCAGAAGCCGGCGGCCGATCCCCTGCCCCTGCGCTTCGGGAGCGACGAACAGCCCGCCGACGAAATCGCCGATCAGGCCGATGAAGCCCAGAAGGACGCCGTCGGCTTCGGCCACGTGGGTTCGCGATCCCGGCAGGTAGGTCTGTTCGATCAGGGGGCGCTGCGCCTCCAGCCGGGCCGCGCCGAGGAAACCGTGCGCGCCGCGCGAGGCGGCGAGCCAGAGGGTGGACAGGGTGGGAAACTCATCCGCCCGGGCCGGGCGGATCACGACTGCGCGCTGTGTCATGATGTGTTGCTTTCGAAGAATATGCGCCTGTGTTCGGCACCCCCGGGTGCCGGCGAAACCGCGTCTCGCGGGGTCAGCCCTGATCGCTGCGCATAGATCTCCTTGTGTCGCCTGCCGCCAGCCTAGACCGCCCTGCGCCCGATTTCAACGCGGCGGGCGGGGGCGGGCGGGTCAGTCTTCGCCGAAAGGATCGGGGCGGCTGTGCGCGGCCAGCCAGTCGCGGCAGGTCCGGACCAGGACCTCCTTCCAGTTCGCAGCCGTAAGCCCGTCGACATGGCCCTGCTCGCCCGTCGCCTCGACCTCCCGGATCGCGTGTTTGAGCTTGTAGAAGATGTGCAGATCGGAGGTTTCGTGGTCGAACCAGAGCCGCGAGACCAGCTTGAGCGAGGTGAAATCCTCGCCCTGCGCCGCGACGATATCCTCGATGTGCCCCCAGGCCAGCCAGCGGGTCGCCTCGTCCTGGCTTGCGGGCGCCCGCAGCCCCTGTTCCCGGGCGATCTGCGCCACCAGGTCCGAGACTTCCGACCAGTGAAACGGGGGCGTGAGCGCGGTCAGCGCCCAGATCCCGTCCGAGTAGCGCTCGCCGTCCACCATCGCCCAGCCCCAGGCCACGGCCGGTTCGGCCATCTCGATGGTAAGCGCCTGCAGCGCGAGGATATCGGTGGTCTGGCGGCGTAGGTCCGGCATCGGGTGCTCCTGTGTCTCCCGCATCTGGGCATGTCGGCGCGCCGGGTCAATGCCGCGGGCCCGCGACCATCTGTCAGGCCGCCGCCCCGGTCAGCTGAGGTGGCTCGCCCCCCGCGACAGGATGCGCAGGCCAAGGACGACCGCCGCCAGGCTCGCCCCAAGCCACAGCCCGCCCCAGATCACCGTCGCGCCGCCGATCTCCTCGGCCATGAGCCGCGCGTCCGAGCGCTCTCCCGCCCGCAGGATCGTGTCGCTCAGGATGTCCCAGGGCACGTAGATCATGCTGGCAAGCCCGATCGCCCGGAGGACGAGGTCCGCCCCGACACGCGGCAGGAAGCGCGCCCCCGCCAGCATCAGCCCGCCGCCCGCGAGGCAGAACACCAGCGCGAAGCCGTCCCGTATATAGAGTACCGCGACGACCAGCAGCACCGCGCCCAGCGCCCCCAGCACCAGCCGGTCCGCGGTCGAGCGCAGAGCGACGGCGAAGAGCGCGAGCCCGATCGCCAACGAGCCGAGATAACCCGCCGTCAGCACCGCGAAGCGGCTGCCGCCCCGGGTGATCGCCAGCCCGCCCTGGTCGGGGGTGAGGGTCAGGCTCTCGATGCGGCCCCCGGTCAGCACCGCCGCCGCCCCATGGGACAGCTCGTGAAACAGCACCACCAGCAGCTTCAGCGGCAGCGCCACCGGCGTGCGCCACAGCGCAAAGACGAGCACCGCCAGCACCAGCATCTGCCAATGCGCCTTGAGAAACCCCACCTCAGAGCGGCCAGAACAGCGGGATCAGCACCGAGGCGAGCACGCTCATCGACAGGTTGAGCGGGATCCCGACCTTGAGGAAATCGGTGAAGCGGTAGCCGCCGGGCCCGTAGACCATGGTGTTGGTCTGGTAGCCGATCGGGGTCGAGAAACTGGCCGAGGCGGCGAACATCACCGCCACCACCAGCGGCCGGGGATCGTAGCCCAGCGCCTGGGCAAGGCCGATGGCGATCGGCGTCATCACCACCGCGACCGCGTTGTTCGAAACCAGCTCGGTGAGCAGCATGGTGAGAAAATAGATCGCCCAGACGATCAGGAACGGCGGCAGTTCCGCGAGCAGAGGCGCGGCGGCATTGGCGATCAACGCGACGGCGCCCGAGCTTTCCAACGCCGCACCGATGGCCAGCATGGCAAAGATCAGCGCGAGCAGCCGCCCGTCGACGAAGGAAAACGCCTCGTCCGCATCGATCGCCCGGGTGAAGAGCACCACCGCCACGGCGATGACGGCGAGCGCCAGGATCGGCGCCACCCCCAGCCCCGCGAGCGCGACGAGCCCGATCATCGCGCCGATGGCGACGGGCGCATGGCCGCGGCGAAAGGCGCGCGCCGAGGGTTTGGAGACATCGACCAGGCTCATCTCCTGGGCGAGGCGCTGGATGTCCTCCGGCGCGCCCTCGAGCAGCAGCGTATCGCCGACCTTGACGGTCACGCTGTCGAGCTGGCGGCCGATGTTCTGGTTGCGGCGGTGAACCGCCAGCGGGTAGACGCCGAACCGCCGGCGCAGACGCAGCGCGCCCAGCGTGCGCCCGACCATCTTGCAGCCCGGTGTGATCAGCACCTCGACGGTCGAGGTCTCGACCGCGCTCACCTGGTCGACGCGTTTGAGCTCCTTGTTCTGCTGCAAGGACAGAAGCTCGGTCATCTGCGTGCGCAGCACCACCCGGTCGCCGATCTGCAGCTTCACCCCCTCGAGGTCGCGCCTGAGCGACGTGTCGCCGCGGATCACGTCGATCAACCGCACGCCCTCGCGCTTGAACAGCTGCACCCCCAGCACCTCGCGGCCGATCAGGTTGCTGTCCGGCGGGATCACCGCCTCGGTGAAAAACTTCTTGCGCGACCGGTCGGTGAGCAGCGCCGCCATCGACGAGCGCTCCGGCAGGAGCCGCGGGCCGAACAGCGCCAGGTAGGCCATGCCCCAGGCGACCAGGATGATCCCGAGCGGAGTGATCTCGAAGATGGTGAACGGCTCCATCCCCTTGGCCCGCGCCACCCCGTCGACCAGGAGGTTGGTCGACGTGCCGATGAGCGTGAGCGTACCGCCCAGGATCGCCCCGTAGCTGA
This sequence comes from Maritimibacter sp., assembly GCA_020441225.1. Next base: position 7,638 of record JAGRMP010000524.1, read on the forward strand.
GCGGGATCAGCAGTTTCGACGGCGCCAGCCCGATCCGCTTGGCGAGCTGGGTAAAGACCGGGATCATCACCACCACCACGGGGGTGTTGGAGACGAAGGCCGAGGACAGGACCACGAAGCCCATGAGCACGGACAGCGCCACGAAGGGACGGTTGTCCGCATGGCCCTCGGCCGCCTTGGTGAACCAGTCGAGCGCGCCGGTGCGCACCAGCGCGCCCATCACCAGGAACATGCAGGCGATGGTCCAGGGCGCCGGGTTCGACAGCACTGCGAGCCCCTCCTCATAGGGCAGGACGCCGGTCACCAACAGCACCGCGACCCCGGTCATCGCGACCACTTCCGTCGCCCAGATCTCGCGCAGGAACGCCACGAACATCAGCGCCACCACCGCCAGGGCGATGATCGCGTCGGTTCCGTCGGGCAGGGTGAACAGATCCATCTTTCGGTCCCGGCTGTCTCGAAGCAGTTGCGCGGCAGTGCCGCATCAGTGTCGCCCGGGCGCAGGGTCACCGCAAGCGGGATGCCTCCTGGGGTCCGGATCGGCACCCCTTTTTCTTGGCACAAATACTCCCGGGGGTCCGGGGGTGGAACCCCCGGC
>JAGRMP010000525.1:0-1620 GCA_020441225.1 Maritimibacter sp.
ATGCCGGACATGCCGATGCCGCCGATACCGACGAAATGGATCGGCCCCATCTCGATGGGGAGCTTGGTGATGGCGGCACTCATGCGTCCGGCCCTTTCCTGGTCTTGTCGGCGCGCTTCCTATCCGCGCCCAGGTCTTCCACGAGCGCGGCGAGCGCTTCCGTCGCGTCCGGCTTGCCGGTGGCGCGGGCGGCTTCGGCCATGGCCTGCGCCCGGGCGGGGTCGGACAGGATGGCGGCGATCTCGGCGCAGAGCGTTTCCGCGTCGAGCCCGGCCTCGGAAAACACCGTGGCCGCGCCCGCGTCGCTCAGCATCCTTGCGTTGGCGCTCTGGTGGTCGCCGGTGGCGTGGGGGTACGGGATCAGGATCGCGGGCCGCCCGATCACCGAGATGTCGGCGACCGACGAGGCGCCCGCCCGGCTGATGACGAGCTGGGCGGCCGACATCCGCGCCGGGATATCGGTGAAAAAGCTTTCGACCTCGGCGGCGATACCGTGGTCGGCATAGGCCGCCTTGACCGCGTCGAGGTCTTCGGCCCGGGCCTGCTGGCTCACGCTGAGCTGCGCCCGGAGCGGCTCGGGCAAGGCCGCAAGCGCCGCGGGCGCGAGCGCCGAGAGCGCATGCGCGCCCTGGCTGCCGCCGATGACCAGGATCCGGGTTTGCTCGCCGCCGGGGGGGGTATAGGGCGCGCCCGCGACCTCGGCCACCGTGCCGCGCACCGGGTTGCCGGTGTGGACCGGCACCGCGCCCGCAGGCATCGGCAGGGTCGGCCAGGTGCCGCAGGCGAGCAGGTCGACCCGGGCGCCGAAGATCTGGTTGACCCGGCCCAGCACGCCGTTCTGTTCGTGGATCATCCGCGGAAGGCGCAGGAGCCAGGCCGCAGTCAGCGCCGGGATCGACGGATAGCCGCCGAAGCCCACGACCACGCGCGGTCGGTCCGAGAGGAACCGGGCGACGGTCGCCAGCACCCCGCCCGCGATCCGGACCGGCACGGCGAGCCGCGCAAGCGCGCCGCCACGGGCGAAGGTGGCCGACGCGGCCTCGACGATCTCGACCGCGTCCGGAAAGCCGCCCGCGTAGCGCGCGCCGCGGGCGTCGGTCGAGAGCCGCACCCGCCAGCCGCGCCCGAGCATCGCTTCGGCCAGCGCCTGGGCGGGAAACATGTGCCCGCCGGTGCCGCCGGCGGCGATCACCAGGAGGGGTGCGTCGCTCACCTGGCCCGTCCTTCGGGGCCGCGCCCCTGCCCGCGCGTGTGGCCGCGCCCCTGCCCGCGCGTGTGGCCGAAGATGTCGTCGATCTTGCCCTGCGGCCGTTCGCGGGTGAAGGCGAGGAGCATGCCGACAGCCAGCCCGGTGGCGACCAGCGACGAGCCGCCGTAGCTCACGAAGGGCAAGGTCATGCCCTTGGCGGGCAGGAGCCGCACCGCGACGCCGAGGTTGATCAGCGCCTGCACCCCGAACATCGCCGCGAGCCCGGTGCCCGCGAGCCGGATGAACGGGTCGCGTTCGCGGATCAGCCGGAAAAAGCTGCGCACCACGACGAGGGCGTAGAGCCCGATGATAAGCAGCACCAGGATCAGCCCGTATTCCTCCGCCGCGACCGCGATGATGAAATCGGTATG
>JAGRMP010000525.1:1634-1882 GCA_020441225.1 Maritimibacter sp.
CGCGTCGGGCAGCGACCATTTCACCACCCCCTCGCCGACGCCGACGCCGAAGATCCCGCCTTCGCGGATCGCGTCGATGGCGTAGCCGAGCTGGGTGCGCGGATCGAGGTCGGCGCTGAGGAAACCGTCGATCCGGCGGGCGAAATGCTGCGAATTCTGGTAGGCGACCACGCCGCCCAGCACCACCGCAGAGGCCGCGCCGACAATCAGCACATAGGACGCACCGGCGACGAAATACATCACCCCCC
>JAGRMP010000525.1:1888-4857 GCA_020441225.1 Maritimibacter sp.
AGCCGAACAGCACCAGCGCCGCCTGGCCGAAATCGGGTTGCAGCGCGAGAAAACCGACGATGGCGACGGTGAGCAGCAGCGACATCGCCCGGCCCGGGGGCCCGCCGATCTCGTAGCTCGCCGCCATCAGCCAGGCGACGGTGATGACGTAGACGGGTTTGAGAAATTCGGACGGCTGCACGGAGGCGAAGCCGAGCGAATACCAGCGCACCGCGCCCTTGCCGAAATCGGTGCCGAAGGCAGGGAGCAGGACCAGCGCGGCGAAGGCGACGAAGAAGCCGAGCACGCCCAGCCGGCGCACCAGGTTGGGCCGCATCATCGTGGTGACGAACATCACCGCGAGCGCGAGGCCGCCGAAGACGATCTGGCGCTGGACATAGTAGAACGGTTCGAGCCCGTTGCGCTCGGCGAGCGGCGGGCTGGCGGCGAGCCCGAGCAGCAGCCCGATGCCGAACAACAAGAGGATTGCCGAAACCGACCATTTGTCGATTGTGCGCCACCACCGGGGCAGGATCGGATCGCCGTCCTGCCGCGGAGCCGCGCCATAAACCATCTCGGTCATGGAACCTGCCCGTACGCTAAGTGCGTTTGCCTGTTTCTGCCACTTTTTCGACCGGATGTGCCTCCGGCTTTTCCACAGGATAGCCGATCAGGCGCCTGGGCGCCAGTTTTGATTGCCCGCGCCCGCGGCGCTGCGGCGGCCGGGAAACCGCCGGGTGCGGCGGCGGTAGAGTGCTGATATCGCGTGGGATTCGCGGGGGGACGGGTCCGGACGCACGCAGGCTGCGGCGGCCGCCCGAGGTCCCGGCGCGGCGGTCTGTGCCCCTGTTGCAGGCGATTCCCGGGGTTGGACGAATCCACCCCCGCCGCGACCTCGCCGGGGCCCTACCCCTGCGGCGGGGCGCCGGCGCGGCGGGGTTTGTCGCGGTTCATGCCGAGCCGGCTTTCGCGCCAGATGATCAGGATCCCGGCCGCCACCACCAGCGCGCCGCCCGCGAGCGTCTGGGGCGTCGGGATCTCGGCGAACAGGACATAGCCCAGCCCAATCGCGAAGATCATCGAGGCATAGTCGAAGGGGGCGACCAGCGAGGCGGGCGCGAAGCGGTAGGACGAGGTGAGCAGCCCCTGCCCGATCCCGCCCAGCGCCCCCGCCGCGATCAGGAAGGCGACGTCGCGCCCGCCGGGCAGAACCCAGCCGAAGGGGATCGTGAGCAGGCTGAACAGCGTCGAGGACAGAGTGAAATAGAGCACCACCGTCGCCGCCCGCTCGGTCGCCACCATCTTGCGCAGGAAGATCTGGGCGAGCGCGGCAAAGACCGCGGACATCAGCACCAGCACCGCGCCGAGCGCGCGCACCGCGCCGCCCTCGCCTTCGCCGAAACCCGAGAGCTGCGGCGCGAGCACGATGATTACGCCGGTCATCCCCAACGCGACGGCAAAGATCCGCACCGCGCGGACCTCTTCGCCGAGGAACATCGCCGCGAAGATCACCGTCAGGATCGGCGCGGCATAGGAGAGCGCGGTGACCTCCGGCAGCGGCAGGAACTGGAGCCCGGCAAAGCCGAGCCCCATCGAACTGGTGCCGATCACGCCGCGCCAGACATGGCTCATCGGGTTGTCGGTGCGCAGCCCGACGCGCAGCTCCCGGGTCCAGGCGAGCCAGGCGAGGATCACCGGAAAGGCAAAGAACGAGCGAAAGAACACAACTTCGCCCGGCGGCACCCGGCCTTCGGTGGATTTGATCAGCACCTGCATTGCCACAAAGGCGGTGACGGCCCCGAGTTTCAGGGCGATGCCGAGAGGTGGGTTCATGGGTGCCCCCGATTGCGCCCCGTCCGACCGGTGTGTCCGGTGCGTCGGGCGCGGTCAAGTCCTGCGCGGTCACCATGCGAAAAATCGGCGGCGATGCAAACGCTTCGCAGGAGGGCGCGGCCGGAAAAGCCCCGCGCCGGCGCGCCGCTATCCGGGCCCGTCGCGCGCGCCGGCGAACAGCGCATCGAGCGCCGCCCGGGCGCGGCTGCGCAGCGCGAGCAGGGACGCGGCCCGGTCCGGGTCGCGGCTCAGCACACGGCGGGCCTTGAACGCACCGGCGAGACGCGCCGCCCGGTCGATGCCCGGGAGCGCGAGGCGGGCGCAGACCGGCGCGCCCAACAGGGTCGCCGCGGCCACGGCCCAGCCCCAGCCCGCAGCGAGCGCCCCGCCGGCGACAAGACCCAGCGCGAGGGCCCAAAGGAGCCAGGTGGCGGGGTAGACGACAAGACCGCCGAAAGCGATCCAGGTCATCTGACGGTCGCGCGGCTTGGACCGGCTGACCGCCCCGAGCAGCAGCGCCTGCGGCAGGCAGAAAAGACCCGCGAGCAGCAAGACCGGAAGGCTTGGAAGCAGCGCAAGCACCGTGCGGGCCAAAGCGGCCCAGCCCGGAGGCGCGGCGAGGGCGTGATCGGCAAGCCCGGCCTCGTCCAGCGCCCATGCATAGGCCGCGAGCGCGGCGCGGGCCGTCTCGGCCCGGGTCTGCGCCTCCGGGCCCGGCACGGCCCCGGAACCGGCCCTGGACAGCGCCGCTTCGACCGCGTGGCGGCGCGCGACCACCCGGGCGAAGGGCGGCGGATGGCCCGGCCGTCCGCCTGGAACCAGAGCGAGGATCTCGCCCGCGAGCGTCATCGCCCGGAGCGCCCGCGTGGTTTCGTGATCCGGCGCCACCGCGGCCAGCGCCCGGGCGAGCCGCGCGGTCGCCGCGCGCACCGAAAGCGTCTGGGTCTCCTCGGACCCGCGCCGGTCGGCGCCCGGGGTCTCGCCCGGCTCGGCTTTCGTCTCCGCCCCCAACCGCACCGGATCGCCGAAGGTGAAACAGACCCGGGTGCGGAACCGGTTCTTGACCTCGTAGTCGACCCCCACCGGCACGATTGCCAGCTCGAGCGGCCCGTGGCGGGCTTCGGCGAGCTGCGCGATCCGCGCGGTGCCGGTCTTGA
>JAGRMP010000526.1 GCA_020441225.1 Maritimibacter sp.
TCGCAGGCCTGGCCGATGATGATCGGTCCCGCGCCGATGATCATGATCGACTGGATATCGGTTCTCTTCGGCATCGTCTTCCCCCATGGACCAGGCGTGACAGCAGCTTGTGCGGGCCGAACCCGGGTCTGCCCAAATTGTCGTGGGTTATAGAGATGGGGCAGTCAGGCGCAAGGCTTGATGGCCGCTATTCGTCGGCCAATCTGCGCGCCAAGAGGGCGAAACCCAGGCCCCAGACAAGCGCCCCGGCGACGTAGAAGTAGACCTCGGCGATGAGGAGGATCTCGGGGGTTCTGAACACCGTGAGCCGGCCTGCGTAGAACAGGAGCAACCCGATCAGGAACAGGGCGCCGCCGCGGGCCCGGGGCAGGCCCGCGAGCAGGACCGGAGCGAAAACGGCCGCGGGGATGACATAGTAGATCCACCCCGTCGGCGTGAACACGACCGAGAGGGTGAGAAGGCCGGGCCAGAGCCCGGCATAGAGGGCGGCTTTCGGCATCCGTCGGGCGGCCAGGGCCGCACCAACGAGCACCGCGAACAGGCAGCCGGTGCCGATGGCCGCCCAGACCGCCGGCCGTTCGGCCACGCGCCAGGTCTCCGGCACACCGGTCGCGGTGTCGAAGCCCGTCCCGCGGACGAGCTCGGCGCTGTCGCCGAGAAACGACCGTCCCATGACGGCATCGAAACTCATCGAGTTTCCGGTCAGGAGCAGCGAACGGCCGATCTGGCCGATACTGTCGAGAAACGCCCGGTGCAGCGGCCAGCCGGTGAGCCCGACCGAGGCGGCGGCGAGCGCGGCCCCGGTGAGCGCGAAGGACACAAGCGCGCGCCTTTCGCCGCGGGCGATCCAGATCACCACGTAAATGAGGGGAAACAGCTTGATCGAGGCGGCCAGCGCGAGCGCCGCTCCGGCGGTCGCCTGGGCCCCGGCGCGCGAGCGTTCGACCGCGAGGACGAGCAGGAAGGCGACGAGGATATGCGGCTGTCCCTGCAGGAAGCCGACCGAAGCGATGTGGGTGGTGCCGAAGACCACGAGCACCAGCACGACATGGGTCACCGGGTCGAGGAGCGCGCCGGTGGCGCGGATCGCCAGCACCACGGTCGCGGCGAGGAGACCGGCGTTGATCCAGTAGGAGGCTTCGGCCACCGGGGCGAAATCGGCGGGCGCAACGGTGCCCATGACCACCGCCCAGAGCGGCGGGTAAAGGAAGGGATAGACGGCGTCTTCATAGCCTTGGGTCGCTGCAAGCCAGTCGATCCAGCCTCGGGGCGGCAGCATGGTGAAGAGGCCTTGCGCGGGCGGATAGATCTCGTCCGCCCGGCCCATCTGCCAGAACTCGCCCGCGACCCAGACGGCGAGCAGATCGGCGGGGGTGCCGAGACTGCGCGCGAGCCAGGCGGCGACGAGGCCGGCGGCGGTGAGGAGGAGGATGGCGGCGATGAGGCGCGGATCGCTCCAGGAGATCATGCCGGACGTCAAAGCGTGGGCGGGACGCGGCCCCATCGTTGCGCCCTTGGTCGCACCCGTGGTGTCGGCGGCATCTTTGCCCGCGCTCATGCCCTGCCCTCTTTGCCTGCTCTCGTTACACGCCTTCACCGGCTTGTGCCTGTGTGGCGTTTGCGCAAGTCTGGCCCGCGCCCAGCAGGAGCGCAATTGCCGCCTATTCGGCGGCGCGCTCGTGTGCCACGGGGGCCACGGGGACCACGGGCAGGGCGTCGTCGGCGCCCGCGTCGCGGTAGAGGTAATCGCGGGTGACCGGTGCGGCCTCGACATGTTTGGCGAGCTGGAGCTGGTAGACCAGGCAGCGCCCGCCGCGCAGGAAGGTCGCCTCGGCCGCGAGCAGGTAATAGCGCCACATCCGCACGAAACGGGCATCGTAAAGCGCCTCGGCCCTGGCCTCGTTGGCCATGAACCGGTCGTACCAGGCGGCGAGCGTCCTGGCGTAATGGACCCTGAGCGCTTCGATGTCGCTCGGCACCAGCACATGGCGGTCGACCGCTTTCATGATCTCGCCGAGGGTCGGCGAGTAGCCGCCGGGGAAGATGTACTTGTCGAGCCAGGGGTCGCCGTCGTTGGGCGGGCCGGTGTGGCCGATGGTATGAATGAGGGCAATGCCTTCCTCGGTGAGGTGGTCATGGACGAATTTGAAGTACTCGGAGTAATGCGGCACGCCGACATGTTCGAACATGCCGACCGAAACGATCCGGTCGAAGGTCTCGGTGACTTCGCGGTAATCGGTGAGGCGGATGTCGACCTGGCCTTCGAGCCCTTCCTCGCGCACCCGTTCGACGGCGACGGCGTATTGCTCTTTGGACAGGGTCACGCCGACGACATGGGCGCCGTAGTCGCGCGCGAGGGTGAGCGCCATGCCGCCCCAGCCGCAGCCGATGTCGAGCACGCGGTGGCCCGGCTGCAGCCGCAGCTTGGCGGCGATGTGGCGCTTCTTGGCGAGCTGGGCCGCTTCGAGCGTCTCGACCCCCTCGGCCCAGTAGGCGCAGGAATACTGCCGGTCGGCGTCGAGGAAGAGATCGTAGAGCTCGCGCGAGAGATCGTAGTGATGCGCCACGTTGGCCTGGGCCTTGCCGACGGGGGCGAACTGGCGCAGCCGGCGCAGGCTGAGGCGCAGCCATTCCAGGGGCTGCTGGAACCAGGCCGCGCCCGCCTCGTTGAAATTGGGCACGATGAAGGCGAAGAAACCGCGCAGGTCGTCGTTCTCGATGATGAGGGTGCCGTCCATGTAGCCCTCGCCCGCCGCGAGGGTCGGGTTGAGGATCAGCTTGCGCGGCAGGTCGGGGTCGGTGAGCGCAAGCCCGAGCCGGGGCGTGCCGCCGCCGTAGGTTTTCTTGCTGCCATCCGGCAAGGTGAGATGCAGCGTGCCGGTCTGC
>JAGRMP010000527.1 GCA_020441225.1 Maritimibacter sp.
CGATCGACGCCTATTGGCAGGCCAATGTCGACCTCACCGATTTCGTGCCCGAGCTCGACATCTACGACCGGTCCTGGCCGATCTGGACCTATTCCGAGATCGTGCCGCCGGCGAAGTTCATCCACGACGAGGAAGGCCGCCGCGGCGCCGCCATCTCGTCCTTGATCGCGGGCGATACGATCATCTCGGGGTCGGTGGTGAAAAACTCGCTGATTTCGACCGGGGGGCGGCTGCATTCCTATTCCTCGGTGACCTATTCGGTGCTCCTGCCCCGGGTGCAGGTGAACCGCTCGGCGCGGCTCAAGAACTGCGTCGTCGACAGCGACGTGAGCATTCCCGCGGGGCTCGTGGTGGGCGAGGACCCGGAGGCGGATGCGCGGTATTTCCGGGTGAGCGAAGGCGGGATCACGCTGATTACCCGCGACATGGTCAACGCCTGGCTGGCGGAGAACGGTTAAGAAAATGCGCGTCCTTTCCGTCGCTTCCGAGGCCGTTCCACTGATCAAGACCGGCGGGCTCGCCGATGTGGTCGGCGCGCTGCCCTCGGTGCTCGCGCCGCTCGGCATCGACCAGCGGGTGATGGTCCCGGCCTATGGCGGCATCCTCGACAAGCTCGGCGAAGTGGAAGAGGTCTGGGCCGACTGGAACCTCTACGGTGCGCATGTGCGGCTGTTCAAGGGCACGGTGGGGACCACCACCGTGCTCGCGCTCGACGCGCCGCATCTCTACCACCGCGACGGCGGGCCCTATGCGGGCGCGCAGGGCGATTACTGGGACAACCCCGAACGGTTCGCGGCGCTGTCCTGGGCGGCGGCGGAAGTGGCGCGCGGCGGCATGGGCGACGGCTGGAAACCCGACATCCTGCATGCCCATGACTGGCAGGCGGGGCTGGCGCCGGCCTATCTGCACTACTACGGCAATGGCGGGGTGAAATCGGTCCTGACCATCCACAACATCGCCTTTCAGGGGGTGACCGATGGCGGCCGGCTCGAAGCGTTGCGGCTGCCCTGGCATGCCTGGCACCCCGACCACGCCGAGTATCACGGCAATATCTCGACGCTGAAGGTGGGGCTCGCGCTCGCCGATGCGATCACCACCGTCTCGCCGACCTATGCCGAGGAGCTGATGCGGCCGGAGTTCGGCATGGGGCTGCAGGGTCTGATCGCCTCGCGCGCGGGCGCGCTGTCGGGGATCCTGAACGGGGTCGACGACACGGTCTGGTCGCCGGAAAAGGACCCGGCAATCAGTCCCTATTCCGCCCGAACGCTGGCCAAAAAGGCCGAGAACCGCGCCGCGCTGATCGCGGAATTCGGGCTCGGCGAGGTGCCTGGACCGCTCGCCGTGGTGGTGAGCCGGCTGACCTGGCAGAAGGGGATCGACCTGCTGTCGGAGGCGCTGCCCGGGTTCATCGCAAACGGCGGCGGGCTGGTGCTGCTCGGCTCGGGCGAAAGCTCGCTCGAACAGGCGGCGCTGAGTGCGGCGCAGAACTGGCCCGACCGGGTCGGCGTGCGGCTGGGCTACGACGAGGGGCTGTCGCACCGGATGATGGCGGGCGGCGACGCGGTGCTGGTGCCGTCGCGGTTCGAGCCGTGTGGGCTCACCCAGATGTACGGGCTCAAATACGGCACGGTTCCGGTCGTTGCGGCGACCGGGGGGCTCAACGACACGGTGATCGGGGCGACGCCCGCAAGCCTCGCGGCCGATGCCGCGACCGGGGTGACCTTCCACCCGATCGACGGCATCGCGCTCGCCAACGCGTTGCGCCGGCTCACCGCCCTCTACCAGGACAAGGCCGCCTGGACCAAGCTGGTGAAACGGGCGATGGCGTCGGACGTGAGCTGGACAGGTCCCGCCAAGGCCTATGCCGCGCTCTACGGGAGCCTGACCGCGTGACCAGGCCGCATCCAGCTCTGACGCCCGATCGCGTGTCCGGGCTGGTCCTGACCCGTGGCCAGGCCTGGCCGATGGGCGCAACGGTCGATGACGAGGGGGTCAATTTCGCGGTCTTCTCCGCCCATGCGACCCGGATCGAGGTCTGCCTGTTCAGCGAGGACGGGCGCACCGAGCTTACGCGGATCGCGCTGCCGGAACGCGACGGCGACATCTGGCACGGGCATATCTCGGGGATCGGCCCCGGCACGCAATACGGGCTGAGGGCGCATGGCCCCTACGAGCCCGAACGCGGCCACCGGTTCAATCCCAACAAGCTGCTGATCGATCCCTATGCCCGCAAGATCGCCGGGCGGGTGCGCTGGTCGCGTACGCTGATGGGCTACCATGTCGGTTCGCCGATGGGGGACCTCAGCTTTTCGACCCGCGACAGTGCCTATGCGATGCCGAAAGGCGTGGTCGTCGCTCCCGACGATTTCGACTGGCAGGACGATGCGCCGCCCAATCACATGGGGCCGGATCTGTTGATCTACGAGGCCCATGTGAAGGGCCTGACGGCGATGCACCCGAAGGTCGATCCTTCGCGCCGCGGCACCTATCGCGGCCTCGCCAGCCCGGCGGTCATCGATCACCTGAAAGCGCTCCATGTGACCGCGATCGAGCTGTTGCCGGTCCACACTTTCGTCGACGACCGGTTCCTGGTCGAACGCGGCTTGCGCAATTACTGGGGCTACCAGACGATCGGCTTTTTCGCGCCGGAGCAGCGCTATCTCGAAACCGGCGACATCCGCGAATTCAAGGAGATGGTGCGCAGCTTCCACAAGGCGGGGATCGAGGTGATCCTGGACGTGGTCTACAACCACACCGCCGAGGGCGACGGCTTTGGCCCGACGCTCAGCTTCCGCGGCCTCGACAACGCCTCGTATTACCGGCTGGCGCCCGACAAGCGGCATTACATCAACGATACCGGCACCGGCAACGTGTTCAACATCACCCACCCGGCCGTCCTGCGGCTGGTGATGGACAGCCTGCGCTACTGGGTCCAAGAATTTCACATCGACGGGTTCCGCTTCGACCTTGCCGCGACGCTCACCCGGGGCGGGAACGGGTTCGACAGCTGTTTTCTCGACGCGATCCGGCAGGACCCGGTTCTCGCCCGGGTCAAGCTCATCGCCGAACCCTGGGACATCGGCCCGGGCGGCTACCGGCTGGGGCAGTTTCCGCACCCGTTCCGCGAATGGAACGACCGCTACCGCGACGACGTACGCGCGTTCTGGCGGCGGGATTCGCACATGCTGCCAAGCCTCGCCAAGGCGCTATTGGGCAGTCCCGAGACATTTGACCGGGACGGAAGGTCGGCGACGGCTTCGGTCAACATGATTACCAGCCACGACGGCTTCACGCTCGCCGATGTGGTCGCCTACAACGACAAGCACAACGAGGCCAACGGCGAGGGCAATCGCGACGGTCATGCGGCCAATTTCTCGCACAACCTCGGGGTCGAGGGGCGCACCACGGATCCGGTGATCCTGGCTGCGCGCGGGCGGCGGCAGCGGGCGATGCTGGCGACCCTTTTCTTCAGCCAGGGGATCCCGATGCTGCTCGGCGGCGACGAGATCGGCAACAGCCAGCGCGGCAACAACAACGCCTATGCCCAGGACAACGAGATCGGCTGGATCGACTGGAAAGGTGCCGACGAGAAGCTCGTCGACTTTGTCCGGCGCCTGTCCGCGCTCCGGCGCCGGTTCGCGGTGCTGAGCCAGCGCAATTTCCTCCACTCCCGCAAACGCGACCGCGACGGCAAGCCGGATCTGGAATGGTGGCATCCCGATGGGCGGGCGCCATCGGATGCGGACTGGAACGACCATGCCCATGCCATCGGCGTGATCGTGCGCGCCTCTGCCGAAACCATCCGCGATACCGGCGCGCGGGAGGTGTTCGTGTGCTACAACGCCGGCGAGGCACGCAAGTTTGTGCTGCCGGAGGGCAAATGGGTGCTGCTGCTCGACAGCGCCAACCCGGGGGCACCGGAAAAGGCGGTGGACAAGACCTACACGGCCGCCGAGCAGACGGTGCTGCTGTTCGCCCATCCCGATCCGGAAGATCCCGCCAACAGTCCCGCGCCGAAAGCCGCCCCGTCCGCTGAGCCCACGCCCACTGCCACGCCCAAGTCAAAGGAGAGCTGAATGTCGATCTTGACCGTCGAAACCACCCCGATCGCAGGCCAGAAACCGGGGACCTCGGGGCTGCGCAAAAAGACCCGGGTGTTCATGGAACCGCATTTCGTCGAGAACTTCGTCCAGGCGATCCTCGATGCGATCGGGGGCGCCGAGGGCAAAACCTTCGTGCTCGGCGGCGACGGGCGGTATTTCTCGCCGCAGGTGGCGCAGGTGATCCTGCGCATGTGCGCGGCGCAGGGGGCGGCGAAGGTGATCGTCGGCCAGAACGCGCTGCTCTCGACCCCGGCGGCGAGCCATCTCATCCGGCTCAACAAGACCGATGGCGGTTTCATCATGTCGGCGAGCCACAACCCGGGCGGGATCGACGAGGATTTCGGGCTCAAGTTCAACATGCCGAATGGCGGGCCGGCCCCCGAGGGGGTGACCGACGCGATCTTTGCCGCGACCGAGACGATCAAGCGCTACAGGATCCTCGAAGCGCAGGACGTGGACCTGGGCACCGTGGGGGCGACGACGCTCGGCGAGATGGCGGTCGAAGTGGTGGACCCGGTCGCGGATTATGCCGATCTCATGGAGACGCTGTTCGACTTCCCCAAGCTCATGGCGCTGTTCGCGGGCGGGTTCCGGATGCGGTTCGACGCGATGTGCGCGATCACCGGGCCCTATGCGACCGAGATCCTGGAGGGCCGGTTGGGCGCGGCCCCCGGCACGGTGGTGAACGGCACGCCGCTCCCCGATTTCGGCGGCATGCACCCCGATCCGAACCCGACCTGGGCGCATGAGCTGATGGACGTGATGTTCGGGGCCGATGCACCCGATTTCGGCGCTGCCTCGGACGGCGACGGCGACCGCAACATGGTGGTGGGCGCGAATACCTATGTCTCGCCCTCGGACAGTCTCGCGGTGCTCGCCGCCAACGCCCATCTCGCGCCCGGCTACAAGGGTGGGATCGCCGGTGTGGCGCGGTCGATGCCGACCTCGGCAGCGGCCGACCTGGTGGCAGACGCGAAGGGCATCGGCAAGTACGAGACGCCCACGGGCTGGAAGTTTTTCGGCAACCTGCTCGACGCGGGCAAGGTCACGCTCTGCGGCGAGGAGAGCTTCGGCACCGGGTCGGACCATGTGCGCGAGAAGGACGGGCTCTGGGCGGTGCTGCTGTGGCTCAACGTGCTCGCCGAGCGGGGCGAGACCGTGGCCGAGGTGCTGGACGCGCATTGGAAGCAATACGGCCGCAACTATTACTCGCGGCACGATTACGAAGTGCTGCCGATCGACATGGCGAACGGGATCGTCGACGGGCTGCGCGCGCGGCTGGGCGATCTGCCCGGCACCGCGGTCGAGGGGATGGAAATCGCAACGGCGGACGACTTTGCCTATACCGATCCGGTCGACGGCTCGGTCTCGAAGATGCAGGGGCTGCGCGTCGTCTTCACCGACGGGTCGCGCTTCGTGATCCGTCTGTCGGGTACCGGGACGGAAGGCGCGACACTGCGCCTTTACCTCGAACGCTACGTCGCCGGGCCCGACGGGCTTGGCGAAGAGGTGCAGGCGGCGCTGGGTCCGGTGATCGCGGCGGCGGAAGAGCTTGCCGGGATCAAGGCGGCCTCGGGCCGTGAGGGGCCCAACGTCATCACCTGACGCAGGCATCTGCGATGCCGTCGGGCGGCCACGCTGCACCGCCGCACCTTGTCCGTACCCGTGAGAGCGGATACCTTGGCCGCCAATCCGGCGCGCCCGTGGGGCGCGGGGCGGAAAAAGGTGTCTGATGGACAGATCGGCAAGACCCGGGGGCAGTCGGCCGCACCCGCTTCGGCGGGGTTCCGGCGCGGGTGAGCGGGCATGAACGCGGCGGGGATGTTGGAAAAAACCGCAATAATCATTGTGACTTACCGACGAAACCCGCTCTTGCGGGTGCTGTTCGCTTCGCTCGCGGAGCAGGGCCGGACGCCGAGCTGGGTCGTGGTGGTGGATAACGACGGCGGGGCCGGGGAGCTGGTCGAAGAGCTGCGCCCGACGCTGCCCGATTGCCGGATCGAATACCGCAGCCCGGGCGCCAACCTGGGCGGCGCCGGCGGTTTTGCGCTGGGCGTCGAGACGGCGATGGCGCTGGGCGCCGAATGGCTGTGGTTCATGGACGACGACGTGATGCTGTTGCCCGACGCCGCCGAACGGGTGGAGCGCTGGGCGGAGCGGCACCGGTTCTTTATCGGCCGGCGGCAGAATTACGATGGCAGCGAGTTTTTCTACCAACCCCGGTTCAACGAGTTTCTCGCCGTCCCGGTGCCGGATTTCGGCTTCGACTTCGCCAAGGCCGACACTTTCCTGACCGATGTGGTGTCGTTCGAGGGCTGTGTGGTGCACCGGTCGATCGTCGATGAGATCGGCATCCCCGACGCGCGGTTCTTCCTGTCCTGGGACGATATCATCTACGGCTGGCTCGGCGCGCAGCACACGCAGGTGGCGGTGGTGAAGGATTTCATCCTGCGGCGCACGCAGGACGTGCCGACGATCCGGTTCCTCGGCCGCCAAGTCGCCAAACCGAGCCATCTCTACGTGTTTCACTTCTTCAAGAACCGCCGGATCGTGCGCGAGTATTTCAAGGCGGGGGGCAAGTACAATCCCATCGGCTTCCGGATCGGCACGCTGGTGCTGATCGGCAAGGAGCTGTACCGCGGCGCGGCGGCGGGGGAATTCTATGCGGTGTCGCGGCTGATCGCCAAGGGGCTGATGGCGCGCGGGAGCCAGGGCGAGGTGACGCCATGAGCTTTGCGTGGGCCCGATCTGGCGACAACGGGCGGGAAAGGCCGAACCGTGTCGGATAAGGAACTCAGCGTCGTCATCCCGGTCTACAACATGGCCGACCACGTTTCCCATCTTGCGGGCGAGATCGCGAAACTCGCGGATCTCGAAGCGCAGGTGATCGTCGTCGACGACGGGTCGCGTGACGGGAGCGTCGCGGCGCTGCGCGAACTCGCGGCCGGAACCGAGGCGGTCACCCTCGTGGAGTGCGGGGAAAACGCCGGCGCGGGCGTGGCGCGCAACATCGGGTTCCCGCAGGCGGTGGGCCGGTACACGCTGTTCTTCGACGGTGACGACACGCTTCACGTCGAGGACATCCGCGACACGATGGCCGTGCTCGACCGGACCGGGGCGGATGCGAGTCTCAATCGCTACGAGTTCATCCGCGAGGGCGGGCGCACCAGTACCGGGATGAACGTGATCGACCGGCGGCTGTGGAAGAAATACTTTTCACAGATCGGCGGCGCGGCGTTCCTGCTCGCCAATGCGCCGGATCTTCTCGAGTTTACCAATTACCCCTGGAACAAGCTCGTGCGGACCGCGCATTACCAATCCCTCGGATTAGAGCCGCTTTTCGGGCGGACCCGGGTGAACAACGACATCCTCGGGCATTGGAACATCCTGCTTTATGCCCGCCGCCTCGTGCTCGTGGACAGGACCATCGTGACACACCGTGTCTCGGACGCGCGCGACCATCTGTCGAACCGGTTCGGTGCCGAGCGGCTGGAGCTGTTCGCGGCGCTGCGTTCGGTGCACGAGATCCTGCGCGCCGATCCGGAGCGGAGCGCGTTCTATGCGCCGGTCTACTGGTCGCTCGCACACCGGCTGGTGACCTGGGCGCAGGACCATGTCAACGACAGCGCGGTGTCCGCCGCCTTTGTCCGCGAGGCCGAGGCGCTGGTTGCCGATATTTCCTTCGAGGAACTTCTGGGCGCGAACTGCGCCGATGCTGCCGGGAGTTACCGGTGGATCCTGGAACGGCTCTGACGGGAGAGACGTCTTGCCCCTGCTGTCCGTCATCGTCACCGCCTACAATATCGAGGACTTCCTGGAGGAATGCCTCGAGACGGTGGTGGGCCAGACGCTTGCGGATATGGAGATCATCGTCGTGGACGACGGCTCCGTCGATGCCACGCCGGAGATCATCCGTCGCTTTGCCGCGCGCGATTCCCGGGTGAAGCCGGTGTTTCTGCCGGAAAACACCATCGGTGGCGTGGCGAGCGCGGCCAACGCGGGGCTGGACCTGGCGCAGGGGACCTATGTGGGGTTCGTCGATGGCGACGACTACCTCGACCCGCGCATGTTCGAAGAACTCTGCGCCGCGGCGATGGCCTGCGGTTCGGACCTGGCGATGTGCCGGTACAAGGAGGTCGTGGGGCCGGAAAAGACCCTGCGCGAGCCGGCGGAACGGCGGCGTTGGCTGCGTTACAAGCAAACCCGCTGCGTTGCGCTCGACCGCGACGACAACACGATCTCGATCCTGCGGTTCATCGCCGTGCCGTGGCGCAAGATCTACGTGCGGCGGATGCTGGAAGACAACGCGATCCGGTTTCCGGTGGTGGACTACGCCTGGGAGGACAACCCGTATCACTGGTTCACGGTGTGCTCGGCCAATGCCATCGCGGTGGTGCCGGAGGTGCTGTGCTACCATCGTGTCGGACGGCCCGGCCAGACGATGGCGACCCGCGATGCCGCGCTCCTGAAGATGTTCGGCCATTACCGGACGATCCGGGACTGGCTGGAGGCGCGGGGGCGGCTCGATAGCTTCCACGCGCCCTTGCTCGGCTGGGTGATCGCGCAATATCAGTGGATCCACAAGCGGATCCCTTCCACGGCGGGCGGGGCGCTTTACGATGTGCTGGCCGGGATCGTCGGCCCGGTGGAGCAGGCGGTGCTGGACCGGGCCCTGCAAGACAAACGGGCGCGGACGCGAAAGCAGATGCGCCTGATCCGCGCTGGTAACAGGGAGGCATTCATGGACGGGTTCGAACGCCAGTTCGGCAAACCGGTGCGCAGCACCGGGCATGGCAGGGCCGGGAAAGGGCTGTCGCTGCTGCGCCTGTTCACGACGCATGTGCGGACAAACGGGATGCGTCCGACGCTCGTGAAGGCCGCCCGCGTCCTGCAGTCGGACCGGTTCCTGGGGCGTCTGTCATTCGGCCGCGGGCCCGCGCCGAGCGACGAGACGGCGCTGAAACTCCTGGCCCTGCTGCAACGGGACATGGACCGCAAACACGCCGAACGCCTCGCGCACATCGAGGCGATCGAGCGGGCGCTCCGCGACTCCCCGTCGCCGCGCGACGGCGGGTGAGCCGGATGCGACGGGCTGGCGGGCATGGCACCCGCGCCAGGGTGCGCGAGCAGGCGTGGCGGTCCGTCCCGGGGTGGGGCGGAGCCGGACCTTCGGGGATGTGACCATGGCGCAGAAGCCTCGCAAACTGATCATCCACGCCGGCATGCACAAGACCGGCAGCACGGCGATTCAGCACTGGTTGCGCACGGCGAACCTGCCGGGCAGCAAATCGTTCAAATGGCGCAACGCCAATCACAGCGATCTGTTCGTGCTCCTGTTCGAGGACGATCCCCAGGACCATTTCGCCTTTGCCCGCCCGGGCTATACCCGGCAACGGGCGATGCAGGACCGGGCAAAGGAAAAAGCGCGGATCCGCCGGCAGATCGAGACCGCGGGGGTGGATGTGTTCGTGTTTTCCGCCGAACGGGTTTCGGCGGCGCCGGATGCGGCGGTGGCGGCGATGCAGGCCTGGTTCGCCGAATTCTTCACCGATATCCAGGTCTATGCCTATGTCCGCAAACCCTCGGGTTTCATGACCAGCATGTTTCAGCAGCATCTCAAGACCGGCCGGATCAAGCTCGGTTTTCTCGAGCTCTGGCCCAACTACCGCCGACGGCTGCGTCGGCTCTACAAGATCTTCGGACGCCGGAACGTGCATCTGCGCTCCTACGACAAACTTGCCGAACAGGGCACCGAGATCGTCGGAGATTTCGCGCGCTGGACCGGGCTGGCGGCCGAGACGCCGCACAACATCGTGCTCAACTGGTCGATGAGCGCGACCGGGATGGCGTTGCTGTACTTCTACCGCAAGCATGTCGAGCCGAGCCTCACCGGGGCGGAGCGGGCGCGCTACGATCGGCACCTTCTCTACGCGGCGCAGACGATCCCGGGTGAGGCGTTTCACATCGACCTTGCCTGTGGCAAGGGCGAACGCAAGAAGGTCGCGAAAGACCTCAGGTGGATCTCGAAACAGATGGGGTTCGATCTCGACGACCTCGGCGCCGGACATGACGGGGTGGTGCGGTTTTCGAGCGAGGCCGATATCCTCGCCTATGCCGTGGCGATGAGCCACGATCTGATGCCGTGGAAGCATCTTCCGCCGCTCGACCCGGCGGCCCCCGAGAGCTTCGAGGCCACCCGCGCGCGATTTCGGGATTTCCTGTCGCCCGCGTCGCTGCTGCGCGCCGAGATTGGCCGCGGCGTGAACTGGGCCACGGGCCGCCACACCCGCGCGAAAACCTGATCCGCCTTGTCCGCGGCCGCGTCCGCACCCCGGACCCGGATTAACCACTCTTGCAGGAAACTGAAGATTTCCGCGGGATTTAAGGCCACATTAACGCAGGGGCGCTATCTCGGAAGCCGGGTGAAATTAGAGGTGGTGGGATGAGCGCACATACGAATGCGCCCGTCATCATCAAGAAGGTTAGAAAAGGCGGTGGCGAAGCTCACCACGGTGGGGCCTGGAAAGTGGCCTACGCCGACTTTGTGACTGCCATGATGGCCTTCTTCATG
>JAGRMP010000528.1 GCA_020441225.1 Maritimibacter sp.
GGCAAGATCGAGATCGACCCGATGATCACCCACGTGCTCACGCTCGAAGAGATCAACAAGGGTTTCGACCTCATGCACGCCGGCAAATCGATCCGCTCGGTCGTGGTCTTCTGATGCCGCTCGAAACCGTCGCGCAGTCGCTCGCCCATGGCGGGGTCCAGGGCGTGTTTTCCCATGTTTCGTCCAGCACGGGCACGAAGATGGAGTTCTCCGTCTTCGTGCCCGACCACCCGCCGGGCGCGGTCCTGCCGGTGGTCTGGTATCTCTCCGGGCTCACCTGCACCCAGGCCAATGTGACCGAAAAGGGCGAGTTCCGCGCCGCCTGCGCCGAACACGGACTGATCTTCGTCGCCCCCGACACTTCGCCCCGCGGCGAGGGCGTCCCCGACGACCCCGACGGGGCCTATGACTTCGGCCTCGGCGCGGGGTTCTATCTCGACGCGACCGAGCCGCCGTTCGACCGGCATTACCGGATGAAGAGCTATGTCGAGGACGAACTCCCCGACCTGATCGGCGCGCATTTCCCTGCCGACATGTCGCGCCAGTCGATCATGGGCCACTCCATGGGCGGCCACGGCGCGTTGACGATCTCCTTGCGCAATCCCGGCCGGTTCCGCGCCACATCGGCCTTTGCGCCGATCGTCGCGCCCATCCAGGTCCCGTGGGGACAGAAAGCGCTTGCGGGCTACCTCGGCGACGTGCCGGCGGCCTGGGACGCCTATGACGCCTGCGCATTGATCGAAGCCGGTGCCCGGGTACCGGAGCTCCTCGTCGACCAGGGCACGGCCGACGGGTTCCTCGACCAACAGCTTCGGCCGCGGCTTCTGGACGACGCCTGTACCAAAGCGGGGATCGACCTCACTCTCAGGATGCAGCCGGGCTACGACCACTCCTACTATTTCATCTCCAGCTTCATGGCCGACCACCTCGCATGGCATGCGCAGCGCCTGAGCGCCTGACACGGCCTTTCGACAGGCCCGGCGCGGGCTTCATCGTTCAATGCCCTTGAGGGCTCCACGGCGGCGCGATCCGTCCGCCTGACGCACGCCCGCGATCCGTCCGATTAGCATCGGGGGGCGTCCCGTACCGAACGCCCCCCCACGTGGCTCGCTTCAGACGCGGCCCTGTCCTGTGAACCGGGAGGCCTCAGAAGCAGAAGTCGCCCCTGTCAAGATCGGCCCATTCCACGCCCTTGAGGAAAATCTCGGCATTGTCGGAATGGATCCAGACCCCCTTGTCCACCTCTTCCACGTGGTTTTTCAGGTCTTTCCAGCCGCCGATATCCGAGACGTCGCACAAATCGATGATGTCGTGCTTTTTGCCTGTGGCATCGAAGTCCATGACCCGGTCTTTGCCGTCGCCGTCGCCGAACTTGAAGGTGTCGCAGCCATCGCCGCCCCACACCCTGTCGTTGTCGTGACCGCCTTCGACGTGGTCGTTGCCGTCGCCGCCTTTCAGCCTGTCTTCGCCCTGGCCACCGATCAGGATGTCGGTGCCCTTGCCGCCGAATCCCTGGTCGTTGCCGCGGTGACCGACGATATGATCGGCGCCGCCCCTGCCCTTCATGACGTCATTGCCGGAATGGCCATAGAACCACTCGTCGTCCTTGCAGCCGACGAATTTGTCATCCTTGCTGTCGCCCTCGAAATGGCCGGTGTCACCCGACTGACCAGTGTCACTGTTCTGGCCTGCGCCATCCTGGCCTTCATCGTCTTTCTGGCCGTCGCCATAGCCCTCCAGCGTGTAGGAACTGGTGTCGACCGCGGTGAAGGTCTTGGCATGATGGGCGTCGTCCTCGTAGTCGACCGAAACGATCGCATAGTTCGAGTAGCGCCCATCGGTGTCGCACTTGCCGACGCCGCTGATCGCGGTACCGCTCTCGAGGAAGATCCAGGTCTCACCCGCACCAAGGACGTCATCGCCATCGCCTTTGTCCAGGAAGTTGGTCAGATCCCAGTCGTCGCCTTCATCCCAAGTGCCGTTGTCGTCGTACATGACCAGATCGTCGAACTTGATGTCGATATTGCCGTTGTTCGTCACGGTGTATTGCCACTGGATTGGCGAACCGGCCTTGACGACAAGATCGTCGCCCACGTTCCCGCATTCGTCGATCGTCACCTTGTCGACATCCAGGCAAACCACCGCGCCGAAGTAATTGGCTTCATCGCTGACCACGTCGGTCTGGTCGCTGTCGGCGTAGGCGATGTTGGGCACCGCGCCTTCCGACCAGCAGACCTCCAGCTTGCTGTATTCTTGCGCAGTCAGGATGATCTGGCTGTTGGCTTTGATGGTCCCGACCTCAATCGCGCACGATTGCGGAATTCCGAGACTCGGGTCCCAGACCTCGACACCGGTGAGGTCGATGTTGCCGGTGTTGGTGACGATAATCTGGTACTCGAGCTTGGCCTCCGTCGCGAGCAGCTTGAGAAGCTCCGCGTCGCCATCCGCATCGTACCAGACGCCGTTGGCCTTGATCTGCTTGTCGATCTCGATCCCGGCATTAGCGATCAGCACCGCTTCGCTGTCCTCGACCGGATCGGTCTCCTCGCTGTCGGCCGTCGCGGTGTTGTCGATATCGCCGTCGCCGCCGCCGTTCGTGTCGATATCCGCCTGGGTCACCGTGTAGGTCAGGTCGGTCAGCGTCAGAACCGCGCCCGGCGCCAGCGTCACCGGACCGTGATCCGTGCCGGTCAGCGGGTCCACGACCGTCACGTCGGTCAGCGTCTGGTTGCCGGTGTTCGTCACCACGAGCTTGTAGGTGATGATGTCGCCCGCCGCGTCCACCGTCCCGTCCGGGCCCTCGCCCGCGACGTCGGTCACGATCTTGTCGATGCTCAGCGCCGGCGCCTGAGAGATCAGCACCGCTTCGCTGTCCTCGACCGGGTCGGTCTCCTCGCTGTCGGCC
The DNA here is from genome assembly GCA_020441225.1 of Maritimibacter sp. The sequence goes on from JAGRMP010000528.1 coordinate 2,906, forward strand.
GTCGCGGTGTTGTCGATGTCGCCGTCGCCGCCGCCGTTCGTGTCGATATCCGCCTGGGTCACCGTGTAGGTCAGGTCGGTCAGCGTCAGGACCGCGCCCGGCGCCAGCGTCACCGGTCCGTGATCCGTGCCGGTCAGCGGGTCCACGACCGTCACGTCGGTCAGCGTCTGGTTGCCGGTGTTCGTCACCACGAGCTTGTAGGTGATGATGTCGCCGGCCGCGTCCACCGTCCCGTCCGGGCCCGCGCCGGCGACGTCGGTCACGATCTTGTCGATCGTCAATTCGGGATCCAGGGCGATGGCCGAGCGCGACAGAGATCGGTCCTGATTGCCCGCGCCCGTCACCTTGATATCGTCGCCGTTGCCATCGACGCCGGCCAAGTCCATGAGCCTCATGTGGTAGGGGGAGCCGGACGGGTTGGCCTGGTTGTCCCAATCTTCATTCGTGGCGAGGTGTCCGCCCCATGCGAGAACCGCGTCTTCGCCGTCGGTGCCGGAATATTCGTACATCACGGTGATCGACTGCTTGGAATTGCCGCTGTAATCGCCCGAAGACGCGTAGACGGCGCTGCCGACATCTGCGGACGACAACAAGCCGACCGAATAGTCGGTATTGCTCACGCCATCCACGTAGTCGACATATGCGTCCCAACCGTGGACGACGACCTCATCGCCGTTGCCCCAGACGCCGTCGCCAGCGAGGTAGTAGGTGTCGTCGTTGGTGCCGAAAAGGCCGTCCAGACCGGCAATCGCGTAACCGACCAACTGACCGTCGTACATGGTGAACGCGCCGCTCCCCTGGGTGACGCCGGATCCGGCCACATCAGGGTCGAGCACCACTTCGAGCGTGCTGTCGGCGTTGGGATCGAGCCCCGTCCCGTCGGTCGGATCGGGCAGCAGATCGCCATTGTGGGTTTGGCCGGGACCGAAGCTCGCATCGTATGACCCGAGGTAGTCGATCGCATGCTCGCCGCCCTCGGTCGTATCGTACTGGATTGTGAGAAAGTAGGTGCCCTGAGTCAGATCCGTCTGGATGGCGCGATAGGGAACGTAATCGCCCTGGTAATGATGCGCGTTGTTCTCGTTCAAGTTGCCATTCTGCCAGTCATCGCCGTCATTGTTCAGGTGGCCGATGTCGGCGCCGTTCGCCCATTGGTCGAGATCGTAACTCGCGCCGTCGGTGAAACTCGAATAGGCGGTTGACGTTCCATCGCTCGCGGACAAGAGGAAGGTTTCGTTGAGAGAGTCATCAGGGTTGACGTATCAGCTGGTCACGACCACACCGTTCGCCACTCCGTCGAGGTCCCCCAAACCGCCGTCGGTCACACACCAGCTTTCGTGACCCTCGCCGCCAAGATCGACCGTGACATCGTCCGCCGTGCCCATCAGGCCATCGGCGCCGGCATCATCGACATGCATCACCTGAAATTCGACCGTCCCGCCGATCCCGACATTGCTTGCCGTGATGACCGCCGTATCGCCCGGTCCGTAATCGTTCAGATCCGTGCTGACGGTCAGTTCATTGTTGGATTCGTACTCTGTGGACATGGACCCCTCCGCGCAAAACCACACAGGGGCACGTCAATGCAAATGCATTCAATGAAATAAACCAGACCCGTGATTACCACTTGTCTAATGCCCCTTACACCCGAGATTAACCTACATCAGGTCTCCCGGACTCCAAAGCCCAATTTCATGCGCTCCTTTGGTTTTCTTTGCTGGGCGATGTTTTTTGAAACACCGACATACCGCTTCTGGGAAAGCATGAACTGCTCGGAAACCTCGACACCGGATTGTTCAAACTGCACCGGGACCGTCCAGTTCGGGGGCCGCGGCCACGGACTTATTGCCGGGATGAGTCTTTTGAGTCACAGGACGAACGTCGGTCTCCCGGCCGCCGGAAGCCTAGGATTCACTGGAAATCGGGCTTGGTCTCCCGTATCCACACCGACCCCTCGTCTGCCAGGTCGGCGGAACCGGAGCCCCAACATACTATGAAATAATACCAAAATCAGGCCGAAAAAATCGGCGCAGATTACCAGGTCAGGTTTACCCGACCGTCCGAAGATCGTTCCCGCCCAGGTAAACAATTCGGGTATACTTCCGCCGGATCTTCGCGCCGGGTGCTGCCCGCGAGCCCCGGATCGGTCGGTGACTTTGCATCTGCCAATTTCGGTGTCGGGGTAAAAACCGGCACGGCGCGGAGCCCCTTGCCCCAAGGCTGGCCCTCCAAGTCCGCAGCCCCGCCGACAGCCGATGGCGGGGAATGCCGCTGCCGGGCCAAACCGATATTGTATCCAGTTTACAGACAGTAAATCAAAAATGCTGCGTTTCTCGAGAAGTGGAAACAACTAAAATCGCACAGGCGGCTTCGACATCGTCCTCCGGTCGCAGGAATCGACCCGCATCGTCCCTCCGCGATGTTGATTCGATCTCCTGTATTCGGGCGCGTTTTTCGAGCTCACGCCAAGACCCGGGAACGGGAGGGTGCCGGATCGCGGCTGCTGAGACACTGACAGGTCTCCGCCGCACCCCAGACAAGCCCACCCCGGGTCGGCGCTGTCCCCGCCCCGCCGGTGTGGCGCAGCCACGTCGTCCGCCGGGAATATGGCGCTCTCAGTCCGTCTCGCCCCGCGCCACGGCGATCGCCGGTTTGATCACGCTGGCGAGCACGCTTTGGGTGATCGGTCCAGCGAAGCGCTTCACGACGGTCCCCTCACCGTCGATGATGAACGTCTCAGGCACGCCGTACAGGCCCCAATCCAGGCCGGTGCGTCCGGTCGGATCGGCAGAGACGCGCTGGAAAGGGTCGCCGAGATCGTCGAGGAACTTCATCGCCTTTGCCGGATCGTCCTTGTAGTTGACCCCGAAGATCTCGATCCCCTCCTGCGCCATCTGGACAAGCTGCGGGTGCTCGGCCCGGCAGGGCGCGCACCANNAGCTCGCCCAGAAGTTCACCAGCACCACGTCGCCATCGGCCAGGTCTTCGACCGAGAAGGGCGGCTCGTCGCGAAATTCGGCCAGCGTCAGCGCCGGCACCGGCCCGCCTTCGCGGGTCGAGGGAAGCGCGCGCGGGTCATCGTCGCGCATCATGCCGACCAGGAACAGTGCAGCGAGCCCGGCGAACAGCAAGGGCGGGATGAGCATCAAGGGTTTGATCTTCATTTCGCGGCCTCCCCAGCCCGGTTTGCTGCATGACGCCGGGCTTCGATCTCGTCATGCTTGCGCTTCGCGCTGCGCGCCCGCGCCCAGGTCAACGCGATCAGAACGGCGAGCAAGGCCAGCGTGATCGCCCAGGAGCCCAGAACGGCGCCGGCGTATTTTCCCAGCTCAGGCATCGGCCATCCTTTCGCGAAGTTCGAGGGCATGGACCCGGCGCAACCGGATCTCGGCCCGGGTCCGGATGAACACCATGGTGACGAAGAACAGCATGAAGCCGCCCATCGCGATCACCAGCGGGATCCAGTAGACGTCGGCGACGTTCTCCTCGGCATCCATGCTCAGCGACGCGCCCTGGTGCAGGCCCTGGTTCCAGAAATTGACCGCATAGCGCGACAATACCGCAAAGACCGAGCCGACGACCGCCAGCACCGACGTCAGATCGGCGGCCGTGTCGGGGTCCTCGATCGCGGCCCAGAGGGCCATGTAGCCGAGGTAGAACAGAAACAGGATCAGAAACGAGGTCAGCCGCGGGTCCCAGGCCCACC
>JAGRMP010000059.1:0-8531 GCA_020441225.1 Maritimibacter sp.
ACCATCGTCTACGTGACCCACGACCAGATCGAGGCGATGACCATGGCCGACAAGATCGTGGTGATGCGCGACGGCCGGGTCGAGCAGATCGGCTCGCCGCTCGATCTCTACGACACCCCCGACAATGTCTTCGTCGCGGGGTTCATCGGCTCGCCGTCGATGAACTTCATCAAGGGAAAGATCGCTGTGCAGGACGGGCGCAAGGTCTTCGTTTCCGAAGACGGTCTGGCGCTGCCGACGCCCGAAACGCCCGCCGCCGAGGGCGCCGAGGTCACCTACGGGATCCGGCCCGAACATATCGCGATCGGGCCGGGTGGGGTTCCGGTCCGGGTGGTGGTGACCGAACCGACCGGCTCGGAGACGCAGGTTTTCGCCAAGTTCGGCACCGCGCTGCTCGACGCCGTCGTCAAGGAGCGGGTGCGGGCGAAGAACGGCGACGAGCTGAGTTTCGTGATCGATCCGGCAAGCGTGCACCTGTTCGACCGCAAGAGCGAGCTGCGCCTCTCGTCGTGATCCTCGACGTCCGGGCCCGCGGCCGGACGGCGCGGGGCCCGGACCATGTGGAGGCGCCCGCGCCCGCCCGCGCGAGGTCGGGCGCCGGTTCCAGTAAGAAAGGTGTCGATCGCCGATGTGCAAAGCCGTGGTTTTCGATCTCGATGGGTGCCTTGTCGACAGCGAACCTCTCTCCCTGGAAGCGACCGCCGCCGAGATGCGCGCCGTCGGCATCGAAGATGCGACCGCCGCTTCGGTCGGTGCGGAATTCCTCGGTGTGACCGTCGCCGTGGTCTGCGAGCGGGTCGCCCAGCGCACCGGCCGGCCCTGTCCGCCGGATTTCCAGAGCCGGATCGAGGCGCGGCTGTTTCGCGCCTATGCCGAGGGGCTCGCGCTCATCCCGGGCGCCCGCGCGCTGGTCGAACACCTGGCCGAGGCCGGCGTGCCGATGGCCATCGCCACCGGCGGCTCGCGCGCGCGCATGGCCAAGACGCTGGAGTTCGCCGGGCTCTCGGATTTCTTCCGGGGGCGGGGGTTCAGTGCCGAACAGGTTGTCCGCGGCAAGCCGGCGCCGGATCTGTTCCTGTTCGCCGCCGAGGCGCTCGGTGTCGATCCGGCCCACTGCCTGGTCGTCGAGGATTCGCCCCACGGCATCAAGGGCGGTGCGGCGGCCGGCATGACGGTCTTCGGCTTCACCGGCGGCGCCCATCTCGAGGGCCGCCGCGAAGCCCATGCGGCCACATTGGCGGCGGCGGGGGCGACGGCGGTTTTCGACGACATGTCATTGCTCGCGCAGGCCCTTCTGAAACGGCTCGACATCGACCGGGAGCGGAACGGATGACCGATCGCGATCCAGGCGCGCCTGGCGGCGCCCCATCGACCTCCAACTGACAGGTTTGCCATGACCCTCAAGCTTTCCGACGCAACGCTTCCCCAGCTCCCCGAAACCGTGAAACGGCCCGGCTATGACCGTGCCGCCCTGCGCCCCGGTATTGTCCACATCGGGCTTGGCAATTTCCACCGCGCCCACCAGTCGTGGTACCTGCACCGGCTGATGCAGCAGGGTCTCGCGCAGGACTGGGCGATCGTGGGCGCGGGCGTGCGCCCCTACGATGCCGAGCAGCGTGCGAGAATGGCGGCGCAGGATTACCTCACCACGCTGATCGAGCTGGACCCCGGGGGCAGCTCGGCCGAGGTGGTCGGCTCGATGATCGACTATGTCGAGGTCGCAGAGGGCAACGGCCCGTTGATCGCGCGCATGGCCCAGCCCGACGTCCGGATCGTGTCGCTCACCGTCACCGAGGGCGGCTACTACATCGATCCGGCAACCAAGGGGTTCGACGCGAAACACCCCGACATCGTCCACGACGCCGCCAATCCCGACAGGCCCAGGACTGCTTTCGGCGCCATCGTGGCCGCGCTGCGCAAACGGCGCGAGACCGGCGTTGGCCCGTTCACCGGCCAGTGCTGCGACAACCTGCAATCGAACGGCGACGTGCTGCGCCAGACCGTGGTCTCGCTTGCCCGCCTCTCCGATCCGGAGCTCGCGGACTGGATCGACGCGAATTGCACCTTTCCCAACGCGATGGTCGATTGCATCGTGCCCGCCACCGGGCCCAAGGAGGTGGCGCTGGCGGCCGGGTTCGGCATCGACGACGCGGTGCCGGTCACGCATGAGAACTTCCGCCAGTGGGTGATCGAGGACAGGTTCTGCCGCGGCCGACCGGATTGGGACAAGGCCGGGGCGCAGTTTTCCGACGACGTCCACGGCTACGAGATGCAGAAGATCCGCATCCTCAACGCCGGGCACCAGGTGGTGGCCAACGTGGCCGAGATCCTGAACGTCGGGATCGTCTCGGAGATCATGGCCCATCCCAAGCTCAGGGGGTTGCTCCACAAGGTCGAGATGGAAGAGATCGTGCCCCATGTCACCCCGGTGCCCGGGATGACGCCGGCGCAGTATCTCGAGTTGATCGAGGCGCGGTTTTCCAACCCGGCGATCGTCGATACCACCCGGCGGATCGCGTTCGACGGCTCGTCGCGCCATCCGGGCTTTGTCCTGCCCACCGTGCGCGATGCGCTCGCGGCCGGCGCGCCCATCGACGGGCTTGCGCTGGTCGAAGCGGCTTGGAATAGGATGTGCGAGGGCATCCGCGACGACGGTTCGGAGATCGAGCCCAACGATCCGTTCTGGGACGACCTGACGGCGACGGCGAAGCGGTCGCGGGAAGACCCGCGGGCCTGGCTCGCGATGCGCCACATTTACGGTGACCTTGGCGACGACACCCGTTTCGCCGGCGCCTTTGAGAAATGGCTCGGCAAGATCCGGGCCGACGGCATGGACGCGGCACTGGATGCCTATCTGGAAGGATGAAACGATGACCACCTATCTGGGCCTTGATCTTGGCACCTCTGGGCTGCGCGCCCTGCTGATCGATGCGGACGGCGCGCCACTCGGCTCGGCCGAGCGCCACTACCCGGTTGCCAACCCGCATTCGGGCTGGTCCGAACAGGACCCGGCCGATTGGATCGCGGCGCTCGACGCGGCGCTGGGCGAGCTGCGCGCGAACCATCCGCAGTATTCCGAGGTCAAGGGGATCGGCGTCGCGGGCCACATGCATGGGGCGACGCTGCTCGACGCGGAGGGGGCGGTGATCCGGCCCTGTATCCTGTGGAACGACACCCGCAGCCATGCCGAGGCGGCGGCGCTCGATGCCACGCCGGATGTCCGGGCGCTCTCGGGCAATATCGTGTTCCCCGGCTTCACCGCGCCGAAGCTCGAATGGGTGCGCGCGCATGAGCCGGAAAACTACGCCCGGGTGGCGAAGGTGCTGCTGCCGGCGGCCTATCTCAACTACCACCTGACCGGCGAGTATGTCGCCGACATGTCCGACAGCGCCGGAACCTCCTGGCTCGATGTCGGCGCGCGCGACTGGTCGCAAGTGCTGCTGTCGGCCGGGCACATGCGCGCGGACCAGATGCCGCGGCTCGTCGAGGGCAGCCAGGTGGCCGGGCGGCTGCGGCCGGAGCTGGCCCGCGCCTGGGGTCTGGGCGAGGACGTGGTCGTTGCCGGCGGGGCCGGCGACAACGCCGCGGCGGCCTGCGGGATCGGGGCGCTGAACGAAGGCCAGGGCTTCGTCTCGCTGGGCACGTCCGGGGTGCTGCTGGCGGCACGCGACGGCTATGCGCCCGCGCCCGAAACCGCGCTGCACACCTTCTGCCACGCGGTGCCCGGACGCTGGTACCAGATGGGCGTGATGCTGTCGGCCACCGACAGTCTGAACTGGCTGGCGAAGATCACCGGCAAGAAACCCGCGGAGCTGACAAAACCCCTCGGCGACGTGCTGCAGCCGCCGGGCCGGGTGCGGTTCCTGCCCTATCTCTCGGGCGAGCGCACGCCGCATAACGACGCCGAGATCCGCGGGTCTTTCACCGGCCTCGGGACCGACACCACGCTCGACGACATGACCCGGGCGGTGCTCGAAGGCGTGGCCTTCGGGCTGCGCGATTCCTACGAAGCGCTGAAGGCGACCGGGGCACATGTCGACAGCCTGTTCGCCATCGGCGGCGGCGCGGCTTCGCAGTACTGGCTGAAACTCATCGCGACCGTGCTCGATCTGCCGCTCACCCTGCCGCGCGGCGGCGAGTTCGGTGCGGCCCTCGGGGCGGCGCGGCTCGGCATGGCCGCGGCGACCGGGGCAGAGGCGGAAGAGATCATGGTCCCACCGGAATCCGGCGAGGTCACCCAGCCCGAACCGGCGCTGCGCGATGCCTATGAAGCGGCCTACGGGAAGTTCCGCGCGACCTATCCGGCGGTGAAGTCGGTTCAATAAGCCGGCGGCCGGCGGCCGGGTGCGGGGCGCGGGCCGGAGGCCCGACCGCGCCTCCCTCAGTCGCGCCAGCCCCAGCTTTCGGCGAGCGCCAGCACCTTGTCGGCGCTCTCCACCGCCGCGTAGGTGCCGGTCGCGCGCAGGCTGGCGGCGGAGGTCGCGTGACCCATCCTCAGGCAGCGTTCCGGCGACCAGCCGAGGTAACGGCCATAGAAAAACCCGGCGGCGAAGGCATCGCCCGCCCCATTGGCGCCGCAATAGGCTTCGGGCGGGACCTTCACGGACGGCACGAAGACCGTCCCGCCGTCCCGCGCGGCCAGCACCGCGCCGGTTGTGAAATGCACCGCGACCAGGTCCATCGCGCCGGTCTCCAGCACGCTTAGTGCCGCGCGTTCGACGGCGCGCGTATCGGTCTCTCCGTCTGCGCCCGTGTCCATATGCGCCAGCGCCCCGATCTCGAAATCGTTGCAGACCAGCGTGGTGAGATGCGGCAGGCAGGGCAGGATGATCTCGCGGAGCGCGTCTGCGGTGGTGCTGACCAGTTCGAGGTTGGTTTCCAACCCGGCCAGCCGGGCGCGCTTCAGGACCGTCACCCAGCCGTTTGGGTCGCCCTCCCAGGGGCCGTCCATCTTCTCGTGGATGCTGGGCAGGCCGAGGTGCAGGAACCGGGCGTGGGTCCGGGTGAAATCGAAGTGATCCGGCGTCATCTGGGGCGCCGTGCCGAGAAAGGCGATGTGGGTCCGCTTTCCGCTGGCAATCGAATGATAGGCGTCGGTGGTCTCGGTCGGCGCGTCGGCGGTACGGGTGAACCCGCTGGTGTCGATCCCGTAGCTTTCAGCGACCGATACGAGATAGTCGCCGTCGGCATCGGTGCTCAGGAGTGTTTGCGTCTCGACCGGCACGGAGGGGTCGAGCTTGCGCAGATCGATGGCGAAATTGCAGGCCGAGCCGCCGCCCGCCCGTTCGACCGCGCGCACCGTCGTCACCCGGTCCTCTTCGGGCCAGGCATCGACCGTGATGTTGCGGTCGAGGCAGAACGTGCCGGCGGTCAGGAACCCGATACGGTCTCCCATGTCCTCCTCCCGTGATCAGACGACGTTGGCTTTCAGGACCTCTTCGGTGAGCGCCAGATCGTCGTCGAGCGGCCGGTGCGGCGCGATACCGGCGGCGTCCAGGTCGCCGTGATAGGCCTTGACCCCCTCTTCGGAGGTGATCCCGTTTTCGATCACCCGCCGCATCGCCCGGATCATCAGCACGCTGTCCTCGGCATAGTAGATCTTGCGCCCGAACAGGGCGACGCGGGCGCCGTATTTCTCGGCCTGGGCGATCAGTTCGAGGCAGTCGCGCGTGGTCCCGGCGCCGCCGCCGAGAATGCCGAAGATCAGGTTTTCGGGATCGTAGTGCGCGATCTCTTCCGTGGCGGCCGGGCCGTTGTAGGCGGCCTTGAGGAAGATCGGCCGGTCGAGATGCGAGACGCCCGCGAGGATGCGCGCGATCATGTCGTTGTTGTAGGCCGCGAAATCGCCGGTGGTCGTTTCGACGGGAAACGCAGGGTTGAAGACCTCGAGGAAATGGCGGACGCCGGCGTCGGAGGCGTCTTCCCGGAAGGCCGCGTATTCCTCGATGGTGTGCAGATCCTGTTCGAGATCGTTGTAGAGCGTGATCGCGTATAGGCCGAGATCGGTGAGCGGCTTCGTGCGTTCGAGCAGGGCGGTGCGGAACGGCAGGGCAGGGCTCTTCGCATAGGTCCCGCCGCGCGGGTGCCAGATGTCGGAGGTGTCGTTGTAGCGCACTGCGGGCGTGATCTCGGTTTTGGCGAACACGCCCTCCCGGGTCAGCACTTCGGCGGTGGAGACCGACATCAGCATGATGTCCACGAGATCGCTTGCGACCACTTTTTTCATGTCGTCGCGGTAAGCGCGGAGCGGCTTCATCCGGCCATCCGGCGCCTTGCCGGGCGTGGCACAGCCGAACGCCATGTCGCCGTCCTTGGCGTCGGCGATGATGAAATCCGTGGGGGCGTAGGCGCCGGCCTGGATCGCGGCGAGTTTCCGGTCGAGACGTTTTGTCATGGCTTGTCCTCGGGGCAGGGCGACCGGGCCGGGACGGGTGTGGACCGACTCGATTGACGTGTTTGCACGGGTCAAGTTTACGCGCCTTCGCGTGCCGTGAAAACGGCCGGTCCGCCGTGTGTCGAATTGGTCGCGGACCCGGTTCCGTCGGGACGCGGCGGACGGTGGGGCGGACGGCGGGGCGGACGATGGGGCGGATCGGATAGAGACGGTTTCAGGCACCCCTCGGCGTGCAGAGGGACCGCAAGGCGAAACGTTCCCCGTGTCGCAGCACGGGGTCGTCGGCCCGGTCGGAGACGGTCACGTGGCCCGCGACCGGAGCCGGTCACGTGGCCCGCGACCGGAGCCGGTCGCGGGCGGGCGGGCGCTCCGGTCAGTTGACCGCCGTGGCGGGGTAGCCTTCTTTTTCGAGGATCGCGGTCAGCGCCGCCGCATCGAGGGTGCTGTCCACGGACACGGTCCGGGCGTCCATGTCGAACTCCAGGGCAGCGCCGTCATCGGCTGCGGTCACCGCCTTTTCGATGGTCATCTTGCAATGGCCGCAGCTCATGTCGGGTACGTTGAACTTCATCGCGAGTCTCCTTGTCGCTTGTCTGCATCGCTTGTCTGCGTCGCTCGATCTGGCGGCAATGTGGGGCTTCCACCCGCTGGAAGGTCAAGAGATTTCCGGCGCGGCGAAAAAATTCGTCCCGGGGCTTGACCCTCCAGTGACTGGAAGCCCCATATGTGGGTCCGAACAGAGGATTCGGAGGTCGAAATGGCACAGACGGACACGAGCACCCTGATGATCGAGGGCATGAGCTGCGCCTCCTGCGTCGGTCGGGTCGAACGCATGTTGAAGGCGCAGGACGGCGTCGGCGACGTGGCGGTCAATCTCGCGTCCGAAACCGCGCGCTTCACCGTCGACGACCCGGAGGCACTGGTGCGCGCGGCGCTGGCTCTCGAAGAGCTGGGCTATCCCGCCCGGCGGGCCAAGGTGATGCTCAACGTCGCGTCGATGTCCTGCGCCTCCTGTGTCGGCCGGGTCGACAGGGCGCTGGAGGCGGTGCCGGGGGTGCTGGAGGTGAACGTCAACCTCGCCGCCGAGACCGCCACGGTGACCTATCTCGAAGGTGCGACCACGCCGGCCGCCCTGATCGCGGCATCGGCCGAGATCGGCTACCCGGCCGAGATTGCCGAGGCCGACGCCACCACCGACCGCGCGGCGCGCAAGGAAGAAGAGGCCCGCAACCTGCTGCGCAAGCTCGTGTTCGCCGCCGCGCTGGCGCTGCCGGTGTTCATCGTCGAGATGGGCGGCCACGTCTTCCCGGCGCTTCACCATTTCATCGCCTCCACCATCGGCATGCAGACAAGCTGGGTGCTCCAGTTCCTGCTCACGACGGCCGTGCTGGTGGGACCGGGGCGGTTCTTTTACCTCAAGGGCATCCCGGCGCTTCTGCGCGGCGCGCCCGACATGAACAGCCTGGTGGCCGTGGGCACCGGCGCCGCCTACAGCTACTCGGTGGTCGCCACCTTCCTGCCCGGGCTGTTGCCCGAAGCGGTGCGTGCGGTCTATTTCGAGGCGGCGGCGGTGATCGTGGTGCTGATCCTGGTCGGCCGGTTCCTCGAGGCGCGCGCCAAGGGCCGCACCGGCGCCGCGATCCAGAAACTGCTCGGCCTGCAGGCGCGTACCGCCCGGGTCGAGCGCGGCGGCGACACCGTCGAGGTCCCCATCGAGGAGTTGCGGGCCGGCGACATCCTGATCGTGCGCCCGGGCGAGCGCATCGCCGTGGACGGCGAGGTGGTCGAGGGCGAAAGCCATGTCGACGAGAGCATGATCACCGGCGAGCCGGTGCCGGTCGCGAAAGCGGCGGGCGCCGAGGTGACCGGCGGCACGGTGAACGGCACCGGCAGTTTCCGGTTCCGCGCCACCCGTGTCGGTGCGGACACGACGCTCGCCCAGATCATCCGCATGGTCGAAGAGGCGCAAGGAGCGAAACTGCCGATCCAGGGGCTGGTCGACCGGATCACGCTGTGGTTCGTGCCGGCGGTGATGTCGCTCGCCGCGCTCACCGTGCTGGTGTGGCTGGTCTTCGGGCCGAGCCCGGCGCTGACGCTGGCGCTGGTCGCCGGGGTCTCGGTGCTGATCATCGCCTGC
>JAGRMP010000059.1:8553-19305 GCA_020441225.1 Maritimibacter sp.
CGACGCCGACCTCGATCATGGTCGGAACCGGGCGGGCCGCCGAGATGGGCGTGCTGTTTCGCAAGGGCGACGCGCTGCAAGCGCTGAGCTCGGTCGCGGTGGTGGCGCTCGACAAGACCGGGACGGTCACCGAGGGCCGGCCGGAGCTCACCGATCTGGTGCTGGCCGAGGGCTACGCGCGCGCCGACGTGCTGGCAAAGGTGGCCGCCGTGGAAGCCCTGTCCGAGCACCCGATTGCCGAAGCGATCGCGCGGGCGGCGCAGGCCGAAGGGGCCGCGCAACCCGAGGTCAGCGACTTCGCGTCGATCACCGGCTTTGGCGTGCGCGCCAGGGTGGCCGGTGTGCAGGTGCTGGTTGGGGCCGACCGGCTCATGACCCGCGAGGGCATCGACACCGGCCCGTTGGCCGCAGAAGAGGACCGGCTGGCCCGGCGCGGGCGCACCGCGCTCTATGCCGCCATCGACGGGAAGATTGCCGCCGTCATCGGCGTGGCCGACCCGGTGAAACCGGCAAGCCGCGCCGCCATCGCCGCGCTGCATGCGCAGGGGCTCAAGGTTGCGATGATTACCGGCGACAAGCGCGAGACCGCCGAGGCGATTGCAGCGGAAACCGGCATCGACACCGTGATCGCGGGCGTGCTGCCCGACGGCAAAGTGGCGGCGCTCGACGATCTCGCGGCCGGCGGCAAGCGGGTGGCTTTCGTCGGCGACGGTATCAACGATGCGCCGGCGCTGGCGCGTGCCGATGTCGGGCTCGCCATCGGCACCGGCACCGATGTGGCGATCGAGAGCGCGGATGTGGTGCTGATGTCCGGGGATCTGCGCGGCGTGGTCAACGCCTTCGAGATCTCGCACCGGACGATGCGCAATATCCGCCAGAACCTGTTCTGGGCCTTCGGCTACAATACCGCGCTCATTCCGGTCGCCGCCGGGGCGCTCTATCCGGCCTTCGGCGTGCTGCTGTCGCCGATGCTTGCCGCCGGGGCGATGGCGCTGTCGTCGGTCTTCGTGCTGACCAACGCGCTGCGCCTCCGCCGGGTGGCGCCGGCGATGGACGAAGGCACGCGGCTCGCGCCGCCGGCAGCCGCGCCGAAACTGGCGCCCGCGCAATAGGAAGAGGACAAGATGAACATCGGAGAAGTGTCAGAGCTGACCGGGTTGCCGACCAAGACGATCCGCTATTACGAAGACATCGGCCTGGTCCGGCCGCTCCGGGCCGAGAACGGGTACCGCGACTTTCGCGACAGCGACCGCCACAAGCTGGCCTTTCTCGGCCGGTCCCGGGCGCTCGGCTTTTCGATCGAGGATTGCCGGACGTTGCTGGCGCTGTGGGAAGACGACAGCCGCGAGAGCGCCCAGGTCAAGCAGGTGGCCGCGGAGCACCTCAAACATATCGACGAGAAGATCGCCCAGCTGCAATCGCTGCGCGACACGCTTGCGCATCTCGTCGACACCTGCGCCGGCGACCACAGGCCGGATTGCCCGATCCTCGACGACCTCGGCAATGACGGCGGGGCATGCCACCACGCCGGTCCGGCGGTAGACTGAGGGCCGGCCTCGGGGCGCTCGCGGGCGACACGGGCGCTCCGCGCAGGCCGCAAGTGGCCCCGGCCGACGGACGGTGGCGGGACGGTGGCGGGACCGGGTTTGGCCGCGGCCGCGACAGAAAGGTGACAGGTAGCCGGATTCGCCCTATTCTCTCGGATAGGGATTTTCCCGACATTTTTTCGCGACCGTATTTGAGATGGACTGCCGAACGATGTCCGACGTTTTGTCGAACCCATCACAGACCGGGCATATTGGCATCCGGCTCCTGGGGCAGCCGACAATTGAGGCGCGGGACGACGCGCGGGCGATGCCGGTGAAGGGATATCAGCTGCTCGCCTATCTGGTTCTGTCGCCGGGCATGCGCGCCTCGCGCCGTAACGCCGCCGAAATTCTGTGGGAAACGAAGGACGGCGAGATCCCCTTCGACAATCTGCGGCAATTGCTCGCGCGGGTGAAACGCGCGTTGTCGGGCGAAGACCCGGTGCTGCGGTCGGATGGGCGCGAGGTGTGGATCGAGGACCGGGCGTGGCGGATCGACCTTGCGCGGTTGACCGCGGACGAAGGCGCGGCCGCGCTCGAGCTCTACCGCGGTCCCCTCCTGGAGGGGATCGGCGGGGTCAGCGAACGGTTCCACGATTGGCTGCTGATCGAACGGCTGAGGCTGGAGGACTGGTTCTTCGACGCGGTGCGCCGGCGGCTTCGCGAGGTGACCTGGCACGGGGCCGCGCGCAGGCAAGAGCTGGACGGGCTCGCGGCCGCGCTCCTGCGGGTCGATCCCGAGCGCGAGGAATCCTACCGCGTATTGCGGGAGGCCTATGCGCGCGCGAACCTGGCGGGCGAGGCCGCGCGGCTGGACCGCCTGCGGGCTGCGGTCATGGAGGGGCACGGCGACCCGCAGGCCGGGTTGCACCGGGAGAACGCTCCGGAGGAGGTCGTTCGCGGGGTGGACGGCCGTTCCGACGCGCCGCACGTTGCCGCACGGGTGCGCGCCGACGTGGAGGGCCCGGCGCCGGGCGCCGCGGACCCCGTGGTGCCGCGTATCTCCTTCCTGAAACCGAAATGGGTCGCCGGCGACCGGCGGGACGAGCCGCTGCTGGACATGCTGATCGAGGATGTTGCCAACGAGCTGTCGCGGTTTCGTACCTTTTCAATGCTGGCGCCGTACTCGACCTACCAACTCGGCGACGAATGGGGCATGCAGTTGGGGGGTTGTCCGTTCCAGTCCGACTATCAGATCAGCGGGCTTGTCAAACCCGAGCAACGCCTCAGTCTCCGGCTCACCCGGCTTGCGACCTCGGAGATCGTCTGGGCCGGAGAGTTTTCCGTCGCCCGCGAGGCATTGCTGTCGTCCTTCTCGACATTGTGCCGGCTGGTCGCGCAGGAATTGAGCGCGGGGATTGAACGCGAACTGGCGAGGACCTTCGCGAAACCGGCCAGTGCCGGGGCCTACGGCAGCTATCTGCTCGGTCAGAGCGCAATGCGGGAATGCAAGCTGCCGCAGCTGCGGCGGGCGCGGAAGCATTTTCACGCGGCCGGCACCGAAGCGCCGCGGTTCGCGCCCGCCCAGGCGCGTCTGGCCCAGACCCTGTATCAGGAATGGCTGCTGCTGGGGGGCGACGATCCGGAGCGCCTGAACGAAGCCAACCGCCGCGCCAGGCGCGCCGTCGATGTCGATGCCAACGACGGTCTGAGCCAGTGGATCAACGGGGTGATCGCGCTGTACCGCAGGGAGTTCGACAGAAGCGAAGAGCATTTCGAGCTTGCCGAGACGCTTGCGCCCAACTCGCCGGATCTGTTGGTGCAATTCGGCGATGCGCTTTCTCATCTGGCGCGTCCGGCGGAGGGTATGAAGAAATTCGACAGGGCGCTGGAATTGAACCCGCGCCCGCCCGAGCATTACTGGTGGGTCGGCGCGAGTATCGCGATGGGGACCGAGGACTATTCCCAGGCGATCGCGTATTGCAGCCGGCTCCAAGACGACGAATCCGTCGTGAGAATACTGGCAGCCGCGCATGCGCTGAACGGCGATCTGCGGGAGGCCCGGCACTATGCAAGACGGGTCAGGGAATTATACCCGAACGTCGAGCTGGACGACATGGTCCGGCTCGTTCCGGACAAGGATCCGAGCCTGACCGAGCGTTTCAAGGAGGGCCTGCGGTTGGCAGGTATTTAAAGAAGGGAGATAGATGTGACCGACGAAAACAGAATTATTGTGAACCCGCCGAGGCGTCTTTTGTTGACGGGCGACAGGAAGGTCGGGATCGTCATGGTCCTGATCGCGAATGGCGGCGCAAAAACGACGTATATCGGGTTGGACACGATAAAGGAATATGCCGACAAGAAAGGGGAGGATCCGGAAGAGACCTTCGCCGAGATCCTGAGGGTCTTGTATTATATCTCGCGGATCAGCGATTCCGATGATCCCGATATGTCGAAAGATGAAAAGGAGAGGCTGGGGACACATGCGGGAAAAGATGTGGTCCTGGCCGAGGCCGCGAAGGTCAAACAGGATTTCCTGAATGGTCAGAAGTTCTGCATGACGGATTTCAGTTTCCTGACCACCCCGGGCAAGGGCGATATCGAAATCGGGCGCCTCAGTTACTTTACCGGCCTGCTGGAAGCCACGCTGAAACAGATGGCTGACACCCCGCCGGCAAACCTTCCGGACTGGGATATCGGGCCGGTCCTGAAGGGCGATCTCTTCTAGGGGTCCGGATCGTGGCGGCAGATGCCCTGCTTCCCGGGCTTGCGCCCTGCGCGCAGGCGCTGCAGGGCATCGGGCTCGCGCCGGGTGACGCCGATGCGCTGTTGCGGCGCATGGGTGTCACACGCCTCGCCGCGGCGACCGGGCTCGACAACCTGTCGGTTCCGGTCTGGAGCGGCATCCGCCCCGCGTCGCGCTCGCTCGCGGTGTCGTTCGGCAAGGGTCTGAGCGCGGCGCAGGCGCAGATCTCGGCGATCATGGAGACGTTGGAAAACGCCTTCGCCGAGGCCAGCGCAACCAAGGTCGCCCGCACCGCCAGCCTGGCCGACATGCGGGCGGCGGGGGAGCGCATCGTGCCGTTGGAGACGCTGTCGCGCTGCGATCCGGCTGGCCTCGACCAGACCGTACCGGTGCGATGGATCGCGGGCAGGAGCGCGCGCAGCGGCCAAACGGCGTTTGCACCGCTGGAACTGGTCGGCCTCGACTATACCGACAGCGCGGCGCAGGCGTGGTGCATCCGGGCGTCGATCGGGCTGGCCGCGCATACCGATCGTGACGGCGCGGTGCGGCACGGGTTGCTGGAACTGCTCGAGCACGATGCCATGGCGCAGGTCGACCGGTTGCCGGGCTTTCCCGCCATCCTGCCGGTTCTGCCGCTGGAGGAGGCCCCGGACGAGGTGCGCGCGGCGCTCGAGCGGACCGGGCTGGACGCGGCGCGGCCCCGGTTTCATCTGGTGCCGACGCGCCGGGGGGTCTGCACCGTCCTGTGCTCGATCCTGCGCCAGGGTGCGACCGGTACGGCGGATCATGGCCGGTGCTTCGGTGTCGCGACGCGCTTCGACGGGGCCGGGGCGGCGATCGCGGCTCTGGTCGAGGCGGCGCAGGTGCGCATGACGCTCATCACCGGGGCGCGCGAGGATCTGGAAGCGCATCATTACGCGTCGTCGGGCCGGGCGGCCCCCGATCTGGCCCAGGTGCCTGCGTCCTGGGGCGCGGTGCGGGCGGCGCCGGGCGGGGACGCGGATCGCACGGCGGCCCACGACGTCGCCGAGCTGCTGGCGCTGGTTGATGCGGAACCTTACGTGTTCGAGCTGTCCGACCCGACGGACCCGGTGACGGTTGTCAGGGTGCTGGCGCCGGGCCTGGTCTCCGGGCTCGACGAGTCGCGCAGCCTGGGCCTGGGCGCGTTGTCGGTGCTGTTCGGACTGGCCGGAGGGGCGGGGGGATGAAGGTCGTTTTCGCCGGGCCGAGCCTGCACGGTCTCGACAGGAGCCGCTGGCCCGAGGTGGAGATCCGCCCTCCGGCGGGTGTCGGCGACGTGATCGCGGCGGCGAAAGCCGGCGCTGCGGCGATCGGGTTGATCGACGGCGTGTTCGAACAGCAGCGTTCGGTCTGGCACAAGGAAATCCTTGGGGCCTTGCGGATGGGCGCGGCCGTTCTTGGCGCCGCGAGCCTCGGGGCCCTGCGCGCCGTGGAATGCGAGGCCTTCGGCATGGTCGGGATCGGCGAGATCTTTCGCGAATACCGCGACGGACGCCGCCATCTCGACGCCGATCTCGCGGTGACCTTCGGGCCGGCGGCGCTGGATTACGTGCCCTTGTCGGTTGCGCAGGTCGATCTCGAGCACAGCCTGCGCCACATCCTGGCGCTTGGGCTCGTCACCGCGCCGGAGGCGGCGGCGATCCGGCAGATCAGCGGCGCGATGTTCTTCAAGACCCGGACCCTGGACCGCCTGGCCGCCGCCTGTCCGGCGCCGGCCAAGGGGGACCTTGGCGAGATGTTGCGGCGGCATTGGGTGGACCGCAAGCAGAGGGACGCCCGGTTGTTGCTCGACGCGATGTCGGACGGCGCCTCACTTGCAACGGTCGCGTAGGGTCATCACCGAATCCCTGTACTCTGCGCCGTCGGGGATATCGCCGGTCCAGCTCAGATTCTCCGCGTGGGACTCGTTTTTCGGCATGAGTTTCTGTTCGATGACGTGCTGGAACAGGCCGCACACCGCGTCCCGCCCCGCGTTGCTTTCGGTGACGGCGATGCCGAAACCATGGCAATCGACACATGTCCTTTTCCCGGGTTCCGATTTGATCCAATCGAGCGGTTCCGGCGGTGGCGGCCCCACCGGCACGATCAATGGGGGGCCGAGATACTTGTCCCCGTAGCAGGTGTCGCCGGGTTCGTCGAAGCAGAGCCGCCCTGGGTATTGGATGAAGGCGTTGTTGCCATTGTGGCAATAAGTGCAGGGATCTTTCAGGTCGCTTCCAACCGCTGCCGAGGCGGAATTGAACCAGGTTGTCGAGACCTTCCAGCTCGTGGGATCGTTTTCCAACATGTCCAGCGTGATCACCTCCGGATTGCCGGCCTCGTCCAGCCGCCAGTTTTCCCAAAAGCAGGTCGATTTGGACGTGGCGCTCTGGCAGATGACCCCGGCCAGGGCGAGCTCAGACGGGAGATCCTTGTAGGGTTCTCTGACCTGTTTGTACCGGATCAACTGGGCGCAGAGACCGGGCTTTTCGGTGCTTTCGGAAAACCGTACTTCCGCCGGCCTGGTGTAATATATGTCCTTCTCGTCGTTCTGCAGCAGGCTCAGTGCGAGATCGACGTAAAAGGTCTTGCCCCAGCGCGGATCATTGAGGTCCGGGGGCTGGGGCACATCGTCGACGTCGCATGGCATGTAGGTAAATTCGCGACGCGAACGGTACCCGCTGCGTTCGCGCGACAGACCGTCGAAGGCAGGCACCGCGCCCGGGTTCAGCCGGTCACCGGCGACGGACCGGAGCATGCGCAGGAGCGCCGCGGACTCAGCGCGGGCGGGGCTGGGGTCTGCGCCGAAGAGCGCCTCGTCGATCAGGAAGTCCAAAGCGTTGAGGTCGACCGCAGTATTGCCCGGCGCCGGGCGCGTTCCGGTCGCCGGGTCGAGGGGCGGAAGCGTTTGGTCATAATACACGCGCAGTATATCCGGCACATCGGTCTCTGCCATGACCCGGTCGGCCAGCTCCACGAAGAGCCGGTCGAGGTCCGGATCCTGGATATCAACCCACCGATTGTCCCGGTCCAGAATGGTGCCGTGGTATTGCACCGCGAGGTCTTGCAGTTGAGCCTGTGCCCGGGCCGCGCCGGACCACGCCAGCAGGGCAAGAACAGCCAGCATGACCGGCACCGGCCGCGCCCGTTCGAATATCTTGGTCATGGGACCTCCTAAAAAATGCATTTCGAATAATCTCGGTGGTCAGGAGTGTAACCGGCCGCCGCGCGCCAAGGGAAGTGCTTCGAGGGTGCGGGCCCTGCGCACCGGGCCACCCGACAGCGCCCGAGTCACGCCTGTGTCACGGTGGAGCTGGTTGACTGTGTCTCGAAAGCGATGGTTTGCAAGCGAAGGGACCGTTGGACATGGACCGCCAGAAAAACTCTCCTAAATCGGAGCTGAGCGTCTTCGGAGCCGTCACCGATCAAGATCTGTCCGCCTTCGACGTCGGCTATGCGGTGTCGGAGTTTCTCCACTACGACGGCCGGCCGTTCTATCCGGTCGGCGCATTGTCGAAAGCGCGGGTCATGCGGGTTTGGCTCGGGACCGGCAAGGGCCTGGTGACGCCGCAACCCGACCTGATCTTCGAAATGCCGCCGTTCGAAGGCCAGCCGGCGGACTTCCGTCTGTTCGAGATCGTGCTGCGCACAACCTGGGGTGCGGTCTACGGCGGCTGGGCCTTCGGCACGGATCTGAAACTTGCGGCCGATTTCTGGTCGGGCCATCGGGTGCTGCACACGCAATACCGGGGCGAGCGGCTGCAGTTCACCTATGACCTGCCCTCCGGCCGCTACCAGTATTGCGCGTCCGAATGCGTCTGGCTGAGCACCGCCGAGATTCGGTCGATGGCCAAGGCCCGGCAACGGGCTTGAAGGCGTGGGGGCGAAACGCCGACACGCAAGCCGGTGGGTGGCCGGTGGGGATCCGGTGCGGCGCAGGTGCTTCGCGAGCTGTCCGGGTGGGCGCCTGAGGCTGGGGGCCAGGTCAGGGGGCGAAGGCCTGGCGCCAGCGGATCAGGAAGCGTTCCGATTTCATCCCGTCGAGCGCGACCAGCAGGGAGGGGCCGAGCGGGATCGGGCGCTGTCGGGTGCTGTCGGGCGCGGTGTCGTCGTCGTCGAGGCCGCCGCCGGGGGCGGTGACCAGGTTCTTCGCGGCCATGCGCGCCTGGCCCGCGGGCGAGAGGATGAAGTCGAGAAACCCGGCGGCGTCGGGGTCGGCGGCCGCGCCCGGCAGGATGGCGGCGCGCGACAGGATGAGCGTGTAATCCTCCGGCGCGACGATGCCGAGCCCCGGGTTGTCCTGCGCGGCCTCGGCGGCATAGGAGCCGAGCACGTTGTAGGCGATGAGGAACTCGCCCGCCGCGACGCCGGCGATGATCTCGGCCGAACAGCAGGTGGCGACCGCGCCGGAGCGGGCAAAGGCCTCCATCAGCGCGCCGAAAGTGGTCGCTTCGAGCGCGTCCATATAGGCGAAGAGAAACCCGAGGCCCGAGGCTTCGATGTCGTAGGTGGCGACCCGCCCGGCGTAGCGCGAGCCCTCGGGGCGCAGGAGATCGAGCAGGTCGAAGCGCGTCGCGGGCCGTTCGGCGGCGGGCACGAGATCGCGGTTGTACACCATCACCGCGGGTTCGCGCGACACGCCCCAGACCTCGTTGCGCCAGCGCAGATCCGGCGCGAGCGCGAGGGTTTCGGGCGAGATCCACGGCGCGGCGCATCTGTCGTTGACCAGTTTGACCATCTGGTGGACGCCGGAGCTGATGACGATGTCGGCGGTCGGCGCGCCTGCCGCGCAATCCGCCGCCGTGAGCGCGAACAGGTCGTTCGAGCCCCATTGCTCGTAGGTGATGGCGAGGTCGGGCCGGGTGTCGAGAAACGCGGTGACGGTCGGTTCGAGGATGGCGATGTCGGTGGTGGTGCGCAGGGTGATCCAGCGGCCGGCGGTCTCCGGGCCGAAGAGCTGCACGGCTTCGGGCATGGCGTCCTGGGCGGTGAGCGGGGCGGCGCCCAGGATGGCCGCGAGCGCGGCGACGCGGAGGCGGCGGATCATGGCACGGTCGCCTCCGGCAGCACGAGGGCGGCGCGAAAGCCCTCCGGCTCGGTCTCCATCTCCAGCCGCCCGCCGAAGGCCAGGGCGACCGCATGGGCGATGGACAGGCCGAGCCCGGTGCTGCGCCCGGAGCCCGCGGCGCTGGCGGTGAAGCGCTCGGCGAGCTGGGCGCGGATCTCGTCCGAGGGCCCCGGACCGGCGTCGCGGATCCAGAGCCGCGCCCGTCCGCCCGCGCGGTCGGCGCCGACGGTGACCGGCGGGGTGCCGTGGGCGAGCGCGTTGCCGAGCAGGTTCTTGGCGGCCTCGGTGAGCGAAAGCGCGTCGGCGAGCACGATCACCGGGGCGTCGCCGATCTCGAGCCGGACCTCGGCGCCGGGGGCGGTGTCGCGGTAGGTGCCCTCGTCGTAGATGTCGAGCGCGATGTCGCGCAGATCGAGCGCGGTGCGGCGGGCGGAATCGCCGCGGTGAATGACCAGCGCGCGCGACAGCATCTGGTCGAGAAGGCGGCTCATCCGCACCGTGCCGCGGTGCATCCGCGCGACGATCTGGGCGCGGTGCCCGGGGTCTTCCTCGTTGGTGGCGAGATCGGCCTGGGCGCGCAGCGCGGCGACCGGGGTGCGCAGCTGGTGGGCGGTGTCGGAGATCAGCGTCTTCATCGTGGCGAACTGGCGGTCGAGCCGGCCCATGAAGCCGTTGATCGCCTGCACCATGGCGTGGACCTCGCGTGGGACCGCCGCATCGATCGGGGTGAGGTCCTGCGGATCGCGCATGGCGAGGCGGGCGGCGATCCGGTCGAGGGGGCGCAGGGCACGGCGCACGACGACGAACGTGAAGGCAAGGAGCGCGATCCCGCCCACCACGAGACCGCCGAGCGCGTTGCGGGTGATGTCGAGGGCCAGCTCGCGGCGCGCGATCTGGGTCTGGCCGACGATCACCTCGACGGTGCCGGAGAACTGCCGTTCGGCAAACCGGCGGGTGAGGCGGATGAAGCGGGCGGGCTCGCCGGAGAATGTGGCGTCGTAGAGCACCGTGTCGGCGGCGCCCGCGGGGGGCTGTGGCAGGTCGTCGTAGCCCGTGAGCACTGCGCCGCGAGGGCCGCGGAGCTGGTAGGCGATCCGGTCGTCGGCGGCGAGCGCCAGGAGCTCGAAAGCCGAGACCGGCAGATCGACGGTCGGCGCGCCGTCCGCGATCGAGACCGAGGCGGCGATGTCCTGCGCCGCGCCGACCAGCAGCCGGTCGAAGGCCTCGCGCGCGGCGGCGCGGCCATAACCGAAGGCAGCGAGCGACAGGGTGATGCCGCCCACGACCAGGAGCGCGGTCAGCCCGAACACCAGCCGCGCGGTCAGCGACAGGGTCGGCGCGGTCGGGGAGGGCTCAATCATCGGCGCCGGCGGCGACGGTGGCGGCGTCGAGCCGGTAGCCGCGGCCGCGCA
>JAGRMP010000529.1 GCA_020441225.1 Maritimibacter sp.
GCTGCTGGACAGCGACGATCCCAGCCCCCAGGCCCATGATTTCATGGCGCTGACCATCCACACGCTGCTGGCCGCGCTCTACGCCCGGATCGCGGCGGCGGCAGAGGCGCTCGCTGCGCCGGGCGCGGTCTTGATGCTCGGCGGCGCCGCGCTCCACGGCGACCTCGCCGCGCTGGCGGGCCGGATCGCCGCCCGCACCGGCTGCCGGCTGGTGGCGCAGTTCTTCTGTGCCCGGATCGACCGGGGCGCGGGCGCGGTGGCGATCGAGCACCTGCCCTATCCGGTCGAGGCCTGCGTCGAAGCGCTCTCCGGGATGCGCCACATGGTCTGTGTGGGCGAGGCGCCGCCCGTCGCCTTCTTTGCCTATCCCGGGCTCCCGTCCACGCCCGAGCCCGCGGGCGCAACCATCGACCGGCTCTGCCCGGCGGAGGGCGACATCGGCTGGACGCTCGCCGAGATCGCCCGCGCCGTGGGGGTAACCGAGGCCGACGCGCCGGCCCGGATCGCGCGCGCGCTGCCGGATGCCCCGACCGGCCCGCTCGATGCCGACGCGGTCGGCCGCGCGCTTGCCCGCCACCTGCCCGAGGGGGCCATTGCGGTGAACGAGGCGCTGACGGCGGACGCAGCGATCTGGCCCCATGTCGACCGGGCGGCGCGGCATACGCGGCTGAACATCACCGGCGGCTCCATCGGCCAGGCGCTGCCCTTGACCATCGGCGCGGCGATGGCCTGCCCGGAGCGGCCCGTGGTGGCGGTCTCGGGCGACGGCTCGGCGATGTACCAGGTGCAATCGCTCTGGACCATGGCGCGCGAGCGGCTGAACGCGACCGTGCTCATCCTGTCGAACGGCGGCTACCGGATCCTGCACCGCGAGCTCGACCATCTCGGCCTGCCGCCTGCGGGCAAGAACGCGTCGGCCATGTTCGACATCGCCGATCCGGGGCTCGGCTGGGTGGCGCTGGCGCGTGGACACGGGGTGCCGGGGGCGCGGGCCGAGACCGCCGAGGCGCTGGACGCGGCGCTGACGGCGGCGGCCGAGATCGACGGCCCCTTCCTGATCGAAGTGGTGCTCTGAGCGGTCGGGGGCGCGCGGCGCGCGGGCGCCGGAGGCTGGCGGCGGCCAGCCATCGGGTCGGCCGCCGATGTCCCGGTCCGCCGCGCGATACCCTGCCGCGCAATACCCTGGCCGCAGCGCCGCCCCCGCGCGCCGCGCCCCGACCGGCCTGCGCCACGCAATTTCTCTTCCCGAGGGCCCGGGCGAGCGATGGCGTCCGTGAACGGGCGTGGTATAGGGGGGCGGCGAGAACCGGTGGCAGGGGTGAGGCGGATCTGATGTCGATGTCCGGGTGTGTTCCGCCCCTTCGAGGGGCCTGGCCGCGCTGTCCGTCGGGCCGGATTCGGAGGCGGGCATGACGGCCAGGTTCGACGTCCAGCTCAAGGGCACGCAGATCCACTGTACGATCACCGTCGACACATCGCTTCGTCAGCCGGTGTTCTGCTTTTCGCTGATGCTGCCGGTGCAGGTGATCTCGGGCGGTACGGCGGGCAGGGCGCTCGGCGGGCATATCGAAGTGAAGCTCCCCGACCTTGTGGCCGGGCGTCCGCATCTCGTCGTCGTGTCCTACCGGCGCAAGCGCACGGTGCCGTTCAACCGCGCCTGGCTGCCGCTCGGCCCCTACCTGCGGCATGCGGACGGGATCCTGCGCCTGCCGCTCGCCGACACCGGCCCGCGCACCGGCACGGCGCCCGCCCCGCGCGCGGCCGGGTCCGAGGCGCTCATGCTCTGCCCGCCGCCGACCGCGCAGGTGCTGACCGGCGGCGTGGCCGATGCCTCGAACGGGTTTGCCGTCGCGCACGAAGCCTTCGAGACCGTCGCCGCGATCCGGGTGCGGGCGCGCACCGGCGATGCGCCCTTCCTCTCCCGCCGTGGCCTCAAGGTGACCATCGCGCAGGACGGCGCTCTGCCGCCCGAGGGGTATTTCCTGGCGATCGGCGCGGGCGGCGTGCAACTGACCGCCCGCGACCGGGCCGGGGTGCTCTACGGCGCGGTGACGCTCAGGCACCTGCAGATCGCCCACGGCGGGCAGATCCCTGCGGCGCGGATCGCCGACGCGCCCCGGTTCGGCTGGCGCGGCCAGCAGCTCGACTGCGCCCGCAATTTCCAGTCGGTCGAGACGATCCTCGAGCTGCTCGACCTCATGGCGCTGTTCAAGCTCAACCGCTTCCACTGGCATTTCGCCGATGACGAAGCGTTCCGGCTCGAGGTCGAGAGCTACCCCCAGTTCTGGCAGAAGACGGCCTATCGCGGCGAGGGCGAGATGTTTCCCGGCTTTCGCGGCGGCGGTCCGCGGGCGGGCGGGAGCTATTCGCGCGCCGACGTGGACCGGATCGTGGCCCACGGCCGCAAACTCAACATCGAGGTGATGCCGGAGATCGAGATGCCGGCTCACAGCTTCGCGCTGACCCGGGTGATGCCCGAGCTGCGCGATCCGGCCGATACCGGCATCGACGGGTCCGCGCTTGGCTACACCGGCAACACCATCAACCCCGCCGTCGACGCGACCTGGGACGTGCTGCCGCGGCTCGCCTCCGAGGTCGCAAGCTGGTTTCCCTTCGGCCATCTCCACCTTGGCTGCGATGAGCTTTCGAGCAGCGCCTGGGTCCGCTCGCCCGCGGTGGCGGCGCTCAAGAAACGGCTCCACCTCGCGAACAACGACGATGTGCAGGGCTGGATGATGGCGCGGATGGCGGCGCATCTCGCCCGCGAGGGCATCCGGCCCGCCGCCTGGCAGGAGGCGCGCAAGGGCCGGGGCGGCGGCATCGGACACAACGCGATCCTGTTCGCCTGGCTCGGGCAGGAGGCGGGCGTCGCGGCGGCGCGGGCGGGGTATGACGTGGTCATGTGCCCCGCGCAACACGCCTATCTCGACATGGCCCACACCGGCCAGCGCGACGATTGGGGCGCGTTCGGGGTCGGCAACACCGTGCTCGAGGAAACCGTCGGCTGGAACCCGGTGCCCGAGGGGGCCGAAGACGTCGCGCGGCGGATCATCGGCGTGCAGGGCAATTTCTGGAGCGAGTTCACCCCCGACAAGGACCTGCTCTGGCCGATGCTGATGCCGCGCCTGCTCGGGGTCGCGACCACGGCCTGGAGCCGTCAGGGCGCGCTCGACGGTTCCGGGCTGAGGGCGCTCGCCGACGGCTACCGGGCGAGCATGGCGGGGTTCTGGCGCTGGAACCACCTGGCCTGACGGTCGCTGTCCCGGGACGCGCCTCGGGGGCGCGCCTCGGGGGTGCGGCGGAGGGGGGCGCGGGCGGTCCCCGGCAGGTCTTCGCCGCCGTCCCGGTCCCCGCGCCCGTGCGGGAAACGGCACCGCCGCCGCAGGAGATTTGTGTCACAGATCGGCGCGCCGGCGCGGCGCAGGCCGACGGCGGGATCACGGCTTCGAGAGTCCTCGAATGTTCGAATCAGACAAGTATCGAGTCGCCTGCATGCACAAATCGCCAAAAAATCAAGAAAAAAGTCATTTCTCCTTTACAGCCTCCGGTCAATCCCGCACCGTGCTCTCCAGGGATCAGGCGCGTCAGACGCCAGACCCTTATGAGGCAACGAACTTGGGTGATTTCTGCTCCACCGAGGTTCACGAGAGCAGAAAGGGACAGCCAAATGGCGGCGACCGAGCACTTCCTTGAGCCGGGAGACCTGCATCCTATTGACATCGTCGAAACCCTTGCCGAGGCGCAGGCCTGGGATTTCGACCGGGTGGCCGACGACCAGATCGCGATGGCAGTCGAGGGGCAATGGCGGACCTATTCCATCACCCTCGCCTGGAGCGGCTACGACGAGACCCTGCGGTTGATCTGCACCTTCGAGATGGAGCCGCCCGAGGCGCGGCTGCCGCAGCTCTACGAGGCGCTCAACCTGACCAACGACCAGATCTGGGCGGGCGCCTTCACCTATTGGTACGAGCAGCGGCTGATGGTCTATCGCTACGGGCTGGTGCTGGCCGGCGGTCAGATGGCGGGTCCGGAACAGCTCAACCTGCTGATCGGTTCCGCGGTGGTGAATTCCGAGCGATTCTACCCGGCCTTCCAGCTTGCGACCTGGGGCGACCGATCGGTCGAGGATGCGATGAAAGTGGCGATCTCCGAGGCCTACGGGCGGGCTTGAGGGCCGCACGCCCCGGGGACGTGGATCCGCAAACAGGCAAGACGTCGGGCAGAACGGCGCAGGTGCAGTACAACTAACCCCCCGATGCCCCTCGCATCGGGGGGTGTTTTCGTGGCGGCGGTCCGCCGGATGTCCGGTCGTGCCGGCCCGCTCACAAAGGCCCGGCCCCGATCTCCCGCACCCGGCCGGGGCCATGCGGCCCCGGGCTGTGTCACAGCGTTCCGGCGAGCGCGGCGAGCTGGTCGATGGCGGTGCCCCAGCCTTCGAAAAAGCCCATCTCGGCATGCTGGGCGCGGGTCTCCGGGTTGGCATGCAGGGCGCGGGCGGTGATCTTCGTCCCCGCCTCGGTCGGGGTGAGCATGTAGACCCCGGTCATGAAGCCTTTGCCGGTCGGGTGAAAGCCCGGCCCCATCGCGTCGGTAAAGGCCAGCAGTCTGCCCGGATCCGCGACCAGGATGCAGCCCGGCCCCTCGTCCATCGCCGCACCGTCCGGCCCGCGCATCGGGGTATGAAACGCACCCCCCGCACGCGGCTCCAGCACCACGTCATGGGCCTCCCAGGGTTTCGGGCAGAACCATTCCTCGACCAGCGCGGGTTCGGTGAGACAGCGCCAGACGACGGCCGGGCTCGCGGCGATCACCTTGTCGAGTTCGAGGTCGGTTTCGGGGTTGAAAGCAAAGATGTCCATGGTGGTTCCTTGAGATGCAACGGCGGTTCAGTCGAAGAGCGCGGCGAGCCGGTCAAGCTGTGCGTCGATCCCGCCCCGGCGCATTTCGGGCCCGTCGGAGGGCGGGAAATTCGCGCTCTGCTCGGTCAGGGTGAGCCGGCATCCGGCTTCGCTGGGGGCGAAGGTCACGGTCACCAGCGAGGCCGAGTGCGCCCGGCCGTCCCAGCTCATGGCATAGGCATAGACGATCCGCTCATCGGCGACGATGTCGAGATAGGTGGTGGCGTTCTCATGCAGGCCGGCGCCGGGGCCGTCGGCGATCACGAAGCGCCCGATCTCCCGCCCGCCTGGCCGGAAATCGAGGCTGTAGGCCTCGCGACCGGTGCCCGGCGGCGTGAACCACTGCATTTTCAGATCTTCCTCGGCGAAGGCGCGAAAGACATTGGCGGGGGTGGCGGCGATGATCTTCTCAAGGGTGAAGTTGCCATGTTCGACGGTCATTTCCGGTCCTTTCGCGGGGTCGGCCCCGGCATCGGGTTGGTGTCCAGTTCCAGCCGGCGCGCGACCGCTTCGAGCCGGGCGAGGCGGCCTTCCCACAGCCCGCGCTGCCCGTCGAGCCAGCCATCGATCGCGTCGAGAGATCGGGGTCTGAGCGCCACCATCCGCTGGCGGCCCTGCTTGCGGGTGGCCACGATCCCGGCCGTCTCCAGCACCTCGATGTGGCGCAGGAACGAGGGCAGGGCCATGGCATGCGGTTCGGCCAGCGCGCCCACCGGCTGGGCGCCGTCTGCGAGCTGTTCGACCACGGCCCGGCGGGTCGGGTCGGCAAGTGCGGCGAAGAGCGAGTCGATTTGGTTAGTCATGTTGCTAAGTAATGACGGGGTACCTTGCCGGGTCAAGCTAAAAGTTAGCTCATGAGCTAACTATTGTTTGCGGCGTGGAGATGCGTCTCGCGGGTCGCCAGGATGGGATGCGCGGCGTGCATCGGCTCGGATCGCGGTGCGGGTATGCTGTTGCGGTTCTGACCGCCGGGCGTGGTAAGAGACTACTCCCCTAGGGGAGCAGACTCATTTCTCAAATCTGAGATCAATCTTTTCAATACCTTATCAAATCAAGGTCTTCATCTTTCGTTTACGAACGCGGGCCCCTGCGTACCGCCCGCGCCGACCGGATTACGGATCCAGCCCTTTCCCGGGCGGCGGGGAGGCGGGCGCGACATCGGGGGCCGGAATCGCGCATTGCCGGCTTTTCCCCCGGCCCGCACCCCCGTAGACTCGCTCCCATGTCCCAGCCCCCCCGATTCATCCACCTCCGCCTGCACACCGAATATTCGCTGCTCGAAGGGGCGGTGCCGGTCAAGAAACTCGCCGGTCTCAGCGCGAAACACGGCATGCCCGCCGTGGCGGTGACCGACACCGACAACATGTTCTGCGCGCTGGAGTTTTCCGAATACGCCTCCGGCGCCGGCGTGCAGCCGATCATCGGCTGTCAGGTCACCACCCGTTACGACGACCCCGCCCCGGGCGAGACCCCGAAACCGCCCGCGCCGCTGGTGCTGCTCGCCCAGAACGAGGCCGGCTACGAAAACCTGATGAAGCTCAACACCTGCCTCTATGTCGACAAGCACGACGGGCTGCCGCAGGTCACGCTCGCCGATCTCGAGACCTATTCCGACGGGCTCATCTGCCTCAGCGGCGGGGCCGACGGGCCGGTGGGCAAGCTTCTGCAGGCGGGCCACCGGGCCGAGGCCGAGGCGCTGATGGCCCGGCTCGCCCGCGCCTATCCGGACCGGCTCTATGTCGAGCTCCAGCGCCACCCGGTCGAGACCGGCCAACTGCCCGAGCCCGAGCGGCTGACCGAGCGCGGCTTCATCGAGATGGCCTATGCGATGGAGCTGCCGCTGGTGGCGACCAACGACGTCTATTTCCCCGCCTCCGAGCTCTACGAGGCGCATGATGCGCTGATCTGCATCAAGGAGGGGGCTTACGTCGACCAGCAGGAGCCGCGCCGCCACCTGACGCCGCAGCACTACTTCAAAAGCCCGCAGGAGATGGCGACGCTGTTCGCCGATCTGCCCGAGGCGGTGGCCAACACCGTCGAGATCGCCCGGCGCTGCGCCTTCAAGGTGGCCAAGCGCGACCCGATCCTGCCCAAGTTTGCCGATGACGAGGTCGAGGAGTTGCGCCGCCAGGCCTGGGAAGGGCTCGAAGCCCGGCTCGCGGTCATCCCCCATGCCGCGCCGGTCGAGGAATACCACGCGCGGCTCAAGTTCGAGCTCGGGATCATCGAACAGATGGGCTTCCCGGGCTACTTCCTGATCGTTGCCGATTTCATCAAATGGTCGAAGGA
>JAGRMP010000530.1 GCA_020441225.1 Maritimibacter sp.
CTGCTCCTGCGTCTGCGCGACGTGCTGGGGACCCGCGAGGGATTCGAGAAGCCGGTGGTGACCCGCAAGGCCGACGAGAGGGACACGCGCCGCGATCGCTTCGAAGTGATCGAGGGCGGCCCAGACCTGGATATCACCGACCATGTCGACGCCGACAGCGGCGCGGCCAAGGCGCTCGCCCAGATGAAACAGGCGGAACCGAGCTTCTCGGTGGGCGATTTCCTTGGCGGCGCGCGCGGCGCTTACGAGATGATCCTGATGGCGTTCGAGAAGGGCGATCTGGCGAGCATCCGTCCCTTCCTGTCCGACGACGTCTACGAAAGCTTTGCCACAGTGGTCGAAGCGCGCGAACAAAAGGGCCTGACCATCGACAGCCAGTTCGTGGGCCTGCGCGAACTGAAGCTGGCGGATGCCGATTTCGACGCGACCACCCGCGAAGGCGAGATCACCATGCGCTATGTCGGCGAGCTCACTTCGGTGGTCCGCGACAAGGCCGGCGACATCGTCGAGGGTAACCCCAAGGAAGTGAAGCGCCAGAAAGACGTCTGGACCTTTGCCCGCGTCATGGGGTCCGACAACCCCAACTGGCAGCTCGTCGCCACGGGAGAGTGACCCATGCCGCGGCTTCTCGGCCTGGCCGCAGCCGCGCTCCTTGTCCTGACAGGTGCGACCCCCGGACCGGCGGCCGCCGGGCTGGCCGAGGCCGGTATTTCCATTCTGTCCTTCGATGACCTCGACGGTTGGGCGCAGGACGACCACGATGCCGCTTTCGAGGTGTTTCGCGAGACCTGCACCCATCTCGATGACGGCCAATGGCGCCCGGTCTGTGGTTTCGCCAAGGACTACGACGGTCCCGCGCGCACTTTTTTCGAAGTTTTCTTTCGCCCGGTCCTGATCGAGGACGGCGCGGACCCGCTCTTCACCGCCTATTACGAGCCGCAGCTCTGGGGTTTCGACCGGCGCACGCCGCGTTTCGCCTACCCGGTCTATCGCCTGCCGCCCGAGGTGACGGACGGCGGTACCTGGCTCACCCGACGTGAGATCGACGACAGCGGTGTGCTCGAGGGGCGGGACCTGGAGATCGCCTGGGTCGACGATCCGGTCGCGCTGCAATTCATGCAGATCCAGGGCTCGGGCCGGATCCGGCTGATGGACGGCAGGGTGCTGCGGCTGGGGTTTGCCGGCTCGAACGGCCAGCCGTTCCGGTCGCTCGCGACCGAGCTTGCGCGGCGCGGCGAGATGGAACTGCACCAGGCGTCGCAAGCGGCAATCGGGGCCTGGGTGCGGCAGAACCCCGCGGCGGGGCGCGATCTGCTCCGGCACAATTCGTCCTACGTCTTCTTCCGTCAGATCGATGACTTGCCGCCAGAACGTGGTCCCCGCGGGGCCATGGACCGCTCGATTACCGCGGAACGCTCGATAGCGGTGGATCCGGAATACACCCCGCTCGGCGCCCCGGTCTGGCTGGAAAAAGACGGCGATGGCGCGTTCAGCCGGCTGATGGTGGCGCAGGACACCGGATCGCGGATCAAGGGGGCGCAGCGGGCCGATATCTTTGTCGGCACCGGCGACGAGGCCGGGCGCCGCGCCGGACAGATCAGCGACCCCGGCCGGATGATCGTGCTCCTGCCGATCCAGCGCGCCTATGCGCTCGATCCGGAGGGTTGACCATGCCGCCGCGCAAACCGCGCAAGATCCGCCCCGACGAGCTTGAGCTTTGGAACAAGGTGGTCGAGCACGCCGAACCGATGCACCCCAACCGGCCCCAGCCCACCGAGCCGACCCCGGCCGCGGCGAAACCCGCGCCGGTGAAGCAGGGTCCCGCGATGCCGGTGCAGAAACACTTTTTTATCGGCGAAACCGCCAGGACACAGACGCAAAAACACAATCTCGCGCCGCGGATCGAGGATCATGTGCGGCATTTTCCCGTTCGGATGGATCCCAAACGCTACGGGCAAATGAAGAAGGGACGTCTCAACCCGGAAGCCCGCATCGATCTGCACGGCATGACCTTGGCCCAGGCGCACCCCGCGCTCCTTCGCTTCATCCTCGACGCGGCCGCCGATGAACGCCGCCTGGTGCTGGTGATTACAGGAAAAGGCAAGGTTAGAGACGAATCCGGTCCGATCCCGGAGCGCCACGGCGTGCTGCGGCACCAGGTGCCGCATTGGCTCAACTCGATGCCCCTGAAGCACTATGTGTTACAGATCGCCGACGCCCACGTGAAACACGGTGGCACAGGGGCCTATTACGTCTATCTCCGGCGGTCGCGCGGCTAGTTCGCCTGTGTCTAGAATGCACCGATGTCGAAATGGTCGGCGTCCTGCACTGACATGAAGGAACTCGGCAGATCGTCCGCAAGCGTGGTCGCGCCTTCGCCGAAGCTCTCCGAAAATGCCCGCATGTTGCCGATGATCTTGAGAAAGGCCGGCGAGGTGATGGCGGTATCGTGGTTGAGCAGCCCGCGCGAATAATCGGTCACATCGACGACGTTGACGTCGAGATCCGACAATTCGCCACCGAGCTCCAGCGCGCCGACCCGGGTACTGCCGTAGATCTCGTTCGCCGCGAACTTCAGCACCCTGTCGCGCTTCGACGAGAAGATGACGAAGGGCTGCGGCAAGGTGCCAATCCGGCGGGCCTGCGAGCGGAATACGTCGACGTCGATGTCGGGCGACACGAGAATGACGCCACCGATCCGCGACCTGACATCCGCGTCGCCCGCGATCGCGATCTCGCGCAGGGTCTCCATGATGAGCATCGTGCCCATCGAATGGCCCACGATCACCACCCGTTCCGCCCCGGCGGCGATCACGCTGCGGATCGTGGTTTCGAACCCGTCGCGCGCATAGAGCATCGAATCGCGGTCATAGCCGTAGCGCAGCAGCCGCTCGGCGCTGGGCCAGGAGTAATGCACCGGCACGTCGTCGAGCCCGATGTCGGAATAGAACTGCGCGAAGCGGAACAGCCCGTCTTCGTAGCCGGTGTTGTAGCCGTGGACGAAGATGATCGCGTTGCGCTTGCCTGCGGGACGGCTGAGGAGCTGTGCCTTGAGTTGGCTGCGGAATGTCGCCTCGGAGGGGAACAGCTCGTTGCTGACCGTGGCGAAATGCTTGCGCGGGTTGGCCCGGAAGGTGCCGAAGGTGACGTTGCCGGCCTTGCGGTTGGGCGGGATCGACACGTCGTAGCGGCCGAACGACAGGGTCTCGCCGCGCTGGCTGCCGAGCGAGCCATCGCTTTTGACGTTGCGCGAAGAGACCACGAGCAGCGGCACGATGCTGCTGCCGGCGCGGTTCACCGCATCGAGCGACACGGTACGCGCGCCGCCGGCACAGGCCGAAAGCGCAAGCGAAGACGAGAGGGTGAGGAAAACGCGACGATCCATGATTCTACTGCCCGATTTTTCGCCATCGCTACGCCTGAACGTCCTGTCGTGCCAGTGAAACTTCGCCCGGCCGGACGGTCTGCGCATCAATTCGCCGAGATGTCGCGCCGCACCGAGGCGACGCCGAACGCGATCAGGGCGGTGGCGATGATGAAATAAACCCCGATGGCCGTCATCTGGCTGGGGAAGTCGAATCCGAGGTCGATCAGAAAGCCGGTGAGGCCGGGTCCGATCGCGGTGCCGAAGACCATCTGCGCCGCCACCATCGCCTTGATCGCCCCGATATGGCGCGTGCCGTAGAATTCGGCCCAGAACGAAGGCGCGACCGTGCCCATGGTGCCGTTGGTAAGGCCGAGCAGCGCAAGCGCCACCGCCGCCGGGGCAAGGCTCTGGGCCTGGGCCATCAGCATGAAGCCGGCGACATAGGGCAGGACGATCCAGGAGATCAGCCGGGCCGAGCCGAACCGGTCGACCGCAAGGCCGCTCGCCAGCATCGACAAGAAGCTCACGCCCGAAAACAGCGGGAACAGAGCCACATAGTCGATGAGATCCCAGCCTTTCACCTCGACCATGTGGACCTGGTGAAAGAACAGCGCGGTGCCGAAGGCAGGCGGTCCGATCATCAGGGGCGCCGCGAGCCAGAACAGGCGGTGGTGCAAGACGTCGTGCCGGGTCCAATGCCGTCCGCCCATACCGGCCGAGGCTTCGCCGCTCGACATTTCGGACGGGATCCGTTCGCGCCGAAGAAGCGCCGTCAGCAACGGGATCGCGAGGAGCGCGCCGCCAGCGGCGACGAGCCAGAGCGCGCGCCAGTGGAACAGCCCGAGCAAGGCCACGAAGATCATCGGCAGGAAGGCCTCGCCGGTGGTGTAGCCGAGCCGGGAAATCGCCAGCGCCTTGCCCCGGGTGGCCGAAAACCACCGCGCCATCGCGACCACCGCGATATGGTTCGTCATCCCCTGGCCGGTGAAACGCAGCGCAAAGATCACCAGCACGAGGGCAAAGGCGTTGGGCACTGCCGCCATCGCGACGCAGGCGAGCGCGAGGCCGACAAGCACGTAACGCCCCAACGCGCGCACCCGGTACCGGTCGGTGAGCGTCCCGGCCCAGACCATCACGACGGCAGAGGCCGTGGTGGCCAGCGTATAGAGCCCGCCCCACTGACCGTTCGTGAGACCGAAGGTTGCGCGCAGCTCGCCCGCGAACAGCGAGATGAAAAACGTCTGCCCATAGCTCGACGTAAACGTGAGCAGGAAACCGGCGGCGAGCCAGGCGGCGTTGTCGCGAAGAAAAGAGCCGATACGCATGGCCCCTCTCAACCCTGAATTCGTGGAAATGGAAAGAGCCGATCAGCGGCCGAGCCAGCGGCGATACCGAAGGACCAGCTCGGACTCACAGATCTTGTAGATGAGGAAGAAGGCGAGCGCGATGGTAGCGGTCAACCCGATCTCGAGAAACTGTACCAACCCGCCCGAGGTCACGGCGACCAGGCCGTGCTGGCGCAGGAAGGAGAGATTGGCCATGCTCATATCGACCAGGTTGAAACTGGCGTAGGCGACGACGGCCAACGCCACCCCGGCAAGGGCGAAGACGAGCAGGGCCGGATAGAGCGAGATGTCGAGCAGGCGCTTCATCGCGCCACGATAGCATTTTTCACAGCATGTAGCGGCTGACATCCGTGCCGGACATCAGCTCGCCGAGATTGGCCTCGACATAACCCGCATCGACCACGATCTTTTCGCCCGGATGATCCGGCGCGGTGAAACCGAGCTCTTCAAAGACGCGCTCAATCACCGTGTAGAGCCGCCGCGCAC
>JAGRMP010000531.1 GCA_020441225.1 Maritimibacter sp.
CGATCACCAGGATCATGCCCGCCAGTGCCAAAAGCCCGGCGCGCGGGCCGGCGATCTCGCCCCCGTCCCAGATCCCGGCCCAGCCGAGATGGGTCGCGAGGTTGGCGAGCCAGAACAGCGAGATGAAGACCAGAAAGACCACGTTCTGCGGTTTCGGGCGCCGCAGCAGGAGCCCGGCGATCTTGACCCAGAGGATCGGCATAAAGGCGAGATCGACCGCCGCGACTGGCCCCGGCGGCAGGCTGCCCGAGACCCACAGCGCGACCCGGCCCGCGAGCCAGACCGCCGCGGCCAGGCCGATGAACCGGTGCCGCGCCGCTGCGGCGCCGGTCCAGTTCGGCACCGCGGTCAGAAGGAACCCCCCGAGCGCCGCCGAACCGTAGCCGAAGACCAACTCATGGGCGTGCCATTCATGCGGCGCCATCGCGAAAGGAACCCTGGTGACCATTCCGCCGGTGTAATGCACCCCGAGATAGATCTCCCACCAGCCCATCGCGAGGATCGCGAACAACCCGGCGCCGAGGAAGAACACCCGGAACCCTGCGCTGAAGAGCCGTTTCAACATGGCACCCGTTCGATATCGATGATCTTTGGCACAGAGGTTCGCACAAAGCGGCGGCGCCGGGCTTAACAAAAATCAAGTCCCCGACGCGGTCCTTGTGTCACAAGGGGTTGCACGGGAAGGCCCCGGAAAAGGAGCGGCGCGCATGCCAGACAGCAGCCCCACATCTGCGTCCCGCTGGTCGCGCCGCAAGCTTGCGGTCGTCCTCTTTCCCTTCGTTGCCGCGGCTGTGGCGATCAACCTGTTCCTTGCGTCCCTGATCGGCGCGTCTTTCGGCCTTCCCGTGCTCACCCCGCACCTCGCAGTCGCCCTCTCGGTTCCGCTCGGCGTGCCCGCAACCTGGGCAGCGGCGCGCTGGGTCGACGGGTTGCTCGATCAGGCAGAGGACGGGCGCTGAGCCGGGCGCCGATGACGGACCCTGGGCGTGGCATTTCGCAGGCCGCCTGCCTGGGCGTGTTACAAGAACGACGAACCGGCCCGCCCGACGGCGAGACACCGGCACAACGTGAGACCCTGACCATGGAAACCACCCGACAAACCGCGCGGTCCCGAGCCCTCGGCGGTGTTGCCGGGGTGTTCGGCCTCGTCACCCTTGCCGCCGCCGGCAATGTCCTGTTCGGCCCGGCAGCGGTGCAGAATCTGGCCGGCGACATCGTCCCCTTCGTTGTCTGGTTCAATTTCTGCGCAGGCTTCGCCTATCTCGCGGCCGCAATCGGGCTCTGGACCGCCCGGCCGTGGGGCCATCGCCTGGCCAAGGTGATCGCCGTGGCGACCCTCGTGGCGGGCCTCGGCTTTGCCTTGGTCGCCCTGGCGGGCGAACCCGTCGAGCCTCGGACCGGTGCCGCCCTCGCCCTGCGCACCGCGGTCTGGGCCCTGCTCGCCCGTCTCTCCGTCCCGCGGAAGGGATCCTGAGCACGCCCCTTCCCGCCGATGGGCAGGTGTCGCGACACGGCCCCCGCGGGCGCACCTTCCGGGGGAGGGGCGGGCAAGGGGGGGAGACACGCCGCACCAGGAATGTGAACCGGTTGCGGCTGTCCTCAGCGATGGCGGCAACGGTTCTCAGCCGCGCCATGGTGCGGATGCGACCGGTTTCGGGGATGGTCAAATAGCGGTCGATGCCGATCTCGGCGGGTCGCGGCGCTCGTGGCCCGCAACACCCCGCCGTTCCGGCGCCGCGGCATTCAACGAAGACGACACGGCAGCGTGCCGGCGCAGCTCCAAATGGGTCCGTTTCGGATGCCGAGAAGGGGGTCTTTCTTCCCTGCCGATCGGAAAACACGACCCGGAGCGCTTCGGATCTGCGCGCCGGACCGCATGTCCGGAACCGGCGGGGACCTAGGTGTTGACGGAGCCGCCGTCGACCGCGAGCGTCTGGCCGGTCATGAACAGGCTTTCGTCCGAAGCGAGGAACAGGAGCGCGCCGACGAGGTCTTCCGGGTGGCCATCGCGCTTGAGGGCGCGCGAGGCGATCACCCGGTCGCGGGCGCCGGCGATGTGATCCGCGTTCTCGAGGAGGCTGCTGCTGAGCGTCAGCCCGGGGGCGAGCGAGTTGACCCGCACGCCGCTGCCGCCAAGCTCGCGCGAAAGGGCCCGCGTCATCGCCGCCACCGCGCCTTTGGACGCGATATAGGGCAGCATCTGCGGCATGCCCTTGTAGACGGTGCCCGAGGTGATGTTGATGATCGACCCGCGCCCGCGCGCCTCCATGCCGGGGGCGACGGCCTGGACCATCTGTGCTGTGCCGCGGACGTTGACGGTGAGCACCCTGTCCCAGTCTTCCGTGCGCCACGCGGCGTAGCCGAGCATCGGCAGCGTGGCGAAGACCGCGGCGTTGTTGACGAGCACATCGACGGGGCCCAGCCGGTCCTCGGTCTCTGCGGCGATCCGGGCGCAGGCCTCGGGGTCGGAAATGTCGGCCGCGATGAACAGGCCGCCGATTTCGTCCGCGAGCGCCGCGCCGTCGGCGATATCGGCAACCGCGACCCGGGCGCCTTCGCCCGCGAACGCTGTGGCGAAGACGCGGCCCAGCCCCTTGGCGCCGCCGGTGACGATACAGGTCTTGCCGCTCAAACGTCCCATCTGCAGATCTCCCAGGTGTCAGGCGCCGATGGCGCGGTCGAGGATCGTCTCCGGTTCGCCCGCGTTTCCGCTCCCGTCGCCGCACCACGCCACGAAACCGTCGGGACGCACCAGGATCAGCGGCGCAAGGTAGTCGCCGCGTTCGCCCGCGAAGCTGTCCGACACGACGTCGAGCCGCACGTTTCGTTTGGCGGCCGCGGTGGTGAACCCGGCCGCCGCGTTCTCGCCAGTGAAATCGAACAGGGTGAAGCCGGAGCCGAGAGCCTGGTAAGTGCTGCGCCCGTCCGACAAGGCCCGCGGCGCGAGGTGGTGGCCGGCCCGCGCCTCGAAGCGGTGATCGCCGCGCGCGCTTGGGCTGCCTGTGCCGCCGATGATCGGCGAGCCGGCATAGTTGGGCTCGAAAGCGAGAACTTCCGTGGCGCCCGCGTTGCGGGCCGCCCATTTTTTGGCAAATTGCGCGGCGTCCGTCTCGGGCCTGTAGGCGGCCAGGAAGGCGCGGTCCTCTTCGATGAAGCGTTGGATGAAGTCCCGTGAGGTCGAGGCGAAGACGGGCCGGCGCTCCGCATCGTAGCTGTCGAGGAGGCTGTCACCGGCCCAACCTTCGAGCGTGGCGGCAAGTTTCCAGCCGAGGTTGCGCGCATCTTCGAACCCGGAGTTGACCCCATAGCCGCCGTAGGGCGGATGGCTGTGGCAGGCGTCGCCGGCAATCAGGACCCGCCCGGCGCGGTATCGGTCGGCAAGGGCGAAACGCAGATCCCAGAACCCGACATAGCTGACGTCGAGATCGAACGGCCGGCCCACCGCCGCGTGCAGCATCGCCGCGAAGTCGCTGGTCTCATCGGTGCTCTCGGGCACTGGCGCGTGGTAGAACCATTCCCCCTCGCCGTCGACGCGACCGAGGAACCGCCAGTAGCCGTTCAGCTCCGGCACCAGTGCGTTGTAAAACGACCGCATACCGTATCGCTCGGTCAGGAGCCGGTCCAGCTCGGTCGATCTGAACACCAGGAGCACCATCTTGCGGTCATGTGCGGTGAGCGTCTGCGGGATCCCGGCCGCGTCGCGCACCCGCGAGCGGCTGCCGTCGCACCCCACGAGATACCGGCCTCGCAGCACGGCACTGCCCTCGGGGTCTACCTGCGAGACTGTGACGGTGACCCCCGCCGTGTCCTGTTCGAAACCGTCGAACGACCAGCCGTGGCGGATATCGATCGCGGCGAGGGCCTCCGCACGCGCGCGCAGGACGGCCTCGGTGCGGTATTGCGGCATCCGGTCGGGGGTTTGGCCGTAGAAAGCGCCCACGCTTTCGCGCGGCAACCAGTCGTAGGCATAGTCGCTGAGCAGGGTGCCGTAGGTCACGAGCCCGCCGTTGGCGACGCCGGGGGGCATGAGCCGGGCCGCCCGCATCTCGGGTTCACAGCCCCAGCTGTCGATATTCTCGAGACTGCGTTGGGTCAGGTTCTGGCCCTTGGGCACGTGGTGCAGTTCGCGTGTCCGCTCCACGAGGCCCACCGAGTGCCCGCGCTGCCCGAGATCGATCGCCAGCCCCATCCCCACCGGACCGCCGCCCACGATGATGACGTCATGCGTGAAATCCATCCGCTTCCCTCTCCTCGCTGGACCGTGCCGGACCGCGTCAGACCGTGCCCGGCTCGAAATAGACATGCTTGGTTTCGAGAAAATCGTTGAGCCCCTCGACCCCGTGCAGCCGCCCGAGGCCCGATTGGCCGAAGCCGCCGGTCTCGGCCTCGGCGAACAGCCTCAGGTGGCTGTTGATCCAGACCGTTCCGGACCGGATCGCCCGGCTCATCCGCAGCGCGCGGCCGACATCCGCGGTAAAGACCGAGGCGGCCAGCCCGTAGGCCGTCGCATTCGCCTTCGCCACCGCCTCGGCCTCGTCGGCGAAGGTCTCGAGCGACACGACGGGGCCGAACAGCTCCTCCTGCACCAGCTCGGACTGCAGGTTGTCGATGCGGAACAGGGTGGGCGTGAGGAAGGCGCCGCGCTCGAGCGGGTGCCCGCGCAGGACGAGCTCGCCCTCGTCGCCGGCCTGCTCGATCAGGGCGAGCAGGCGGGCCTGGTTGTCGGTGTCGATGAGCGACCCGCATTGCGAGGCCGGATCGGCCCCCGGTCCCACCCGCACCGCATTGTACGAAGCGATCATCTTCTCCTCGAATGCTTTCGCGATGCTTTCATGGACCAGGAACCGCGCGGCCGCGACGCACATCTGCCCGGCCATCGGCAGCGAGCCGCGGGTCAACTCCCTTACCGCCTTGTCGAGATCGGCGTCGGCAAAGATCACCGCCGGGGCCTTGCCGCCAAGCTCCAGGGCGACGCGTTTGAGCGTCTTCGCGGCGGCCGCCTGGATCTGGCGGCCGGTGCGGCTGGACCCAGTGAAAGAGATCACGTCGATGTCACGGCTCGCCACCATCGCCTGACCGACCTCGATCCCGTTCTCGTTGACCGAGTTGACGACGCCCGCCGGGAGCGACAGGCAATCGGCGAAACACTGCATCAGCCGCGCGTGCACCAGAGGGGTCTGGTGCGCCGGCTTGATGACCGCGGTGCAGCCCGCGGCCAAGGCCGGCGCGAGCGAGCGCAGGAGCAGCGTCACCGGCGCGTTCCAGGGCACGATGATGCCGGCCACGCCCGCCGCCTCGCGGGCGAAGAGCGAGACCTGTCCCGGCCCGATCTCCTGCATGCTGCCGCGGATGTTGCGCGCGAGCCCGCCGTAGTAGCGCGCCTCGGAGATCGCGCCGAGGGTTTCGCCCAGCGCTTCCGAGCGCAGCTTGCCGTTCTCGGCGACCACCAGATCGGCGATCTCGTCCCTGGCCGCTTCCAGCCGGTCGGCGATCTCGAAGAGCGCCTGGGCCCGGAGCCGCGGCGAGGCCGCCCAGGTGCCCTCGGCAAAGACCGTTCGGGCCGCCGCCGCCGCCTCGTCGGCCAGCGCGGCGCTGCCGGGGTGGAACTGGCCGAGCACCGTGCCGTCGGCGGGGTTGGTGCTGTCGAGCGTGGCGCCGCCGTCGTCGCGCCACTGGCCTGCGATGAAATGCCTTGCTGCGAGTGTCATGGTCTGTCCTCAGATCTCCAGCCCGAGAAGCGCGACCGCGTTGTCCTGAAAGATCTTGGCCCGCTGCGTTTCGGTGATGTCCAGCTCTTCGATGATGCGGATGGTTTCGCGGATATACATCGGCCCTTTCTCCGGGTCGAAAGGCGCGTCGGAGGCGAACAGCACCCGGTCTTCGCCGAAGAATTCCA
Organism: Maritimibacter sp.; assembly: GCA_020441225.1. The sequence goes on from JAGRMP010000531.1 coordinate 5,897, forward strand.
TCGCGTGCAGGATTGCCCGGGCCGAGCCGAACGAAGCGGTGTCGGCCTGAAATTCCTTGAAGTATTCGAGGTGCGGCCGCTTCAGCGCGCGGCGCACGGCGCCAAGGTCGCGGTCGGTGGTGCGGGCCCCCATCTGGTCCCAGCCCGGTCCGACCCGGCCCTCGAAGAACGGCACCATGCCGCCGGCATGGTGGGTGATGACCTTGAGGCCGGAATAGCGGTCGAAGTGCCCGGAGAAGACCAGCCGCGCCATGGCGGCGGAGGTCTCGTAGGGCCAGCCGAAGGTCCACCAGATTTCGTATTCGGACCGGTCTTCGGTCAGGTAGTCGGGGAAGTTCGCGCCGCGCGCCGGGTGCAGCCAGATCGGTTTACCGGCCTTGTGCATATAGGCGAAGAACGGCTCGAATTCGGGCAGGTCGAGTGGCTTGCCCGAGACGTTGGTGAAGATCTGCATGCCGACCGCGCCGAGGTCCTCGATGTTGCGCCGCGCGTCCTCGACCATTGCCGCGGGGTTCGACATCACCGCAGTGCCGATGAAGCCGGGGAAACGGTCCGGATAGCGCTGGCAGAGCTCGGCCATGGAATCCGAGGCAATGGTGGCGAGCTCCAACGCCTTGGCGGGATCTGCGTATTTCTCGAACGGTGGCGAGGCGATGGAGAGGATCTGGCAGTAGTCTTCGCCGAACAGGTCCATCACCTCGAACCGCCGGTCGAGATCGGTCATCATCGGCACCGCCTCGGAGCGGCGGGTGATGTCGGTGGTCTCGCCCACATGGGCGATCAGCGCCTCGTGGAAGGGCTTCGGCCAGATGTGGTTGAACACGTCGATCTTCTTCATCGTTGTCCTCCGGATGTGGCAATTGGGGAAGGCGCGTCTGGGGTCTCCGGGGCGCGCGCCGTCGCGGCGGAGACCTCGGCGACCGCGGCCCGGATCGCCGCTTCAAGCCCGGCCCGGTCGAGGGCCGCGTAAGCGCGCGCCTCCATCGAGACGCAGAACGAGGCAAGCGGGTGGCCGCGGTCATCGAGGATCGGGGCCGCGGTGCCAACGATGCCCGGCGTGACCTCGCCGTGGGCGACGGCCATGCCGCTGCGCCGGATCGCGCGCAGGCGTTTGAACACCGCGTCGTCGATCTGTCCCGAAGCGTAGGCCGGATCTGCGGCGAGCAGCTGGGTCTGGCGACGTTTCGGCAGGTTGGCCAGGATCACTTTCGACGCTGCGCCGGTGGTGAGCGGCATCGGCCGTCCGCGCGGATAGCTGGTGCGCACTTTCGGGTCGCGGCTGGCCGAGGCCACGCAGAGCAGCTTGTCGCCGTACCATTGCGCGAGGAAGGCGGTGCCGGGGAAGCGGCCGGCGAGATCGTCGAGATGCGTCTGGCTGAAGGCGACCAGCGGGTCGGACTTGCGCACCAGGAAGTCGAGCTCCACGAGGTGGGGACCCAGGGCATAGCTGCCGCCCGGGACCGGCGCGAGAAAGCCGTTTTCCTTGAGGAGCTTGAGATAGCGGTAGAGGGTCGGGCGCGAATAGCCGAGCGCGTCGATCATCTCTTGCGGCGACCACTGCAGCCGGGTTTCGCTATAGAGGGCAAGGATGGCCAGGAGGCGGTCTCCGCTCGCGATACTCATGCCACCGGCTCCCGCGCCGCGCGCCGGTTGCGCAGCGCTTCGACGGCCATGAGGACGATCCCGCCCAGAACCCCGAGCACATCGCTCACAACCGCGCCCTCGAAGGCCGCCGCCGGAACCAGCGCCATCAGGCCGGTGACGATGAAACCGGCGCGCATCGGCCGCGACAGGGGGCCGGCGAAATATCCCGCGAGCGCGCTCGATACCAGCCAGACGCCGAAGACCGAAGTCGCCACCGCAAGGGCGATTTCCGGCGGATGGCCGGAGAGCAAGAGGGTGGGCGAAGCGACGAACAGCACCGGGATCACGTAGGCCGACCAGCCGAAACGCACGGCGGCCCATCCGGTCTTCATCGCCGGTGCGTTGGCGATCGACGCGGCGGCGAAGGCGGCAAGCGCGATCGGCGGGGTGATCATCGACATCATGCCGAAATAGAGCACGTAGAGATGCGCGCCGATCGGGTCGATACCGATCTGGATCAGCGCCGGGGCCACCAGGGCCGCGAGCAAGGCGTAGACCCCGAGCGTGGGCAGGCCCATCCCGAGCACGATGCACACCAGCGCCGAGAGAAACAGGAACAGGATCGCGTTGCCGCCGCCGATCTGTACCAGGGCATAGGTGAGGTTGAAGCTCAGCCCGGTCACGTTCAGCACCCCGATGACGATGCCCGAGGCCGCCGAGATCAGGATGATCTCCACCACGCCGTGGCCGCAGCGCGTGAGGCTTGCAAAGATGCCCCGCAGGGTCGGACGCGCGCCGCGATAGCCGATGAGGAAGGCGGTGCCGATCAGCGCGAGCGAGGCCCAGAGTGCGGCACGCTCGGGCCGGTAGTTGAGCCAGAACAGCAGATAGATCAGCACCGCGAAGGAGAGCGCGAAATGCACGCCCCCCAGCACGAGCCGCGGCGCCGGGATCTCGGAGCGCGGCAAGGCGCGAATGCCGAGCCGGGCGGCTTCGAGATCGGCCTGGATGAACAGGGCGATGTAGTAGAGCAGGGCCGGGACCAGGGCGGCCAGAACGATGTCGGAATAGGGCACGGCCAGGAACTCGGCCATGAGAAAGGCCGAGGCCCCCATGACCGGCGGCATCAGCTGTCCGCCGGTCGAGGCGACGGCCTCGATCGCGGCCGCCTTGTGGCTGGGGTAGCCGTCGCGTTTGATCATCGGGATGGTGACCACCCCGGTGCCGACCACGTTCGCCACCGCCGAGCCCGAGATCGAGCCGAACAGCCCCGAGGCCAGCACCGCGATCTTCATCGACCCGCCGCGGAACCGCCCCATCGCGAGCATGGCCGCGTCGGTGAAGAACCGCGAGCCGCCGGTAATGTCGAGGAGGGTGCCGAACAGGATGAAAGCGACCACCACGGTCGCGGCCACGGAAATGGGCAAGCCGAGGATGCCGTTCGAGTCGACCGCCATGTAGCCGGCGAGCAGTTGCCAGTCCTGCGCCCGGCCCTGCAACCGGCCGGGCAGCGCATCGCCGAACAGCGCGTAGAGGAGAAAGATCGCGATGATGATGACCAGCGCCCAGCCGGTCGCGCGCCGCAGCGCCTCTAGGGTCAGGAGCACGATGACGAGCCCGGTGATCCAGATTTCGGCGGGTTTCGAGAAGATCACGAGGACCAGCCGGGGGTATTCAACCTCGACGTAGAACACGGTCACGCAGCTCACGACCGCCAGCACCGCATCGTACCAGGGCACGATCACCCGCGGCCCCTTCCGGCGCAGCGGCAGGGTCAGGAAGGCGACCGGCAGGGCAAGGCCGAGGATCGCGGCAAACAGCTGCTGCGGATAGAGATTGAGCCCCAGGGGGCGCTGCAGGGACAAGGCCCAGGCCACCGCCGTCAGGGTGATGAGCGCGGCAAGCGTGTTGGCGACCGGGCGCCAGAGGGACGGAGAGAGGCCGAACCCGGCCTCTCCCTTGTCGGTTGCTGACATCGGAAACCTGCTACAGTCCGGCTTCTTCGAAAAACTTCAGCGCGCCGGGGTGGAACGCGGCGATCCCCGGATCGCCATGCATGTTCTCGGGGCGGAAGGCCCGCATCGGCGGGAAGGTTTCGCCCATCACTGCGGCGTTTTCATACATCGCCTTGGCCATCGCGTAGACCGTTTCGTCGGGCACGTCGGCATGGGTGAAGATCACCTGCGGGAAGGCGATATAGGTGGTCTCTTCCAGCACGCCAGGCATGGCGCCTTCGGGGAGCGACGTGAAGAAGGCGGTGGGCCAGTGCTCGCGCGCGGCCGCCAGCGCCGCGTCGGAGGCGTCGCCAACGCCGAGCGCGCGCAGACCGCCGACGGCGGCATCGGCCTCGCGCACCTTGCCCGCGCCATGGGCGAAGATGAAGCCGACGGTGTCGCCGGCCATGAACGCGTCGGCCCCTGCCACGACGGAGGCGACGTTGACCTTCTCGACGTCGTCGCGGGTCATGCCGGCGGTGGCGTAGATGGCCGAAAGCTGGGGCAGGATCGTGTTCTGCGCGGTGTAGCCGTCGGTCATCGGTTTTCCGCGCAGATCCTCGACCGACATGATGTCGCTGTCGGCACGCACGAAGATCGCCTCGACCAGCGGCTGCAGGAGCGCAACGACCCGCAGGTTGGGATTTGCCACCCCGTTCCACCAGGCCTCGCCGGTGATCGCGTAGTTCACCTCTTGCAGGTTGGCGACGCCGAACTCGATGCCGCCGGAATTGAGGAAGGGGATGAACTGGTTCGGACTGGTCGCTGGCTGGATCGTGGTGTTCAGCCCGCCGGCGTTGGCGGCGTTGGCCACGGCGGTTCCGATGTTGTGAAACAGAGATCCCGGATTCGACGTGGCGATCCCCACGCTCTGGGCACTGGCCGCGCTGCCCGCGGCGATCGCGACCGCCGCGATGATCCCTTTGGCAAGCATTTTCATGATGGTCCTCCCTTTTTTTGCCGCGCCATAATTGCGCGGAAAATCTCATAGTGTGAGATTCCAACCCAAATATTGCTTGCACCCGTGCCGTTGGCAAGACAAATTGTCGCAGGTCAGGGAATGTCCGGGCGAGTGATGGTTTCAGCGACGGCGCCAGAGACGGCGGAGGGCAGCGTGATGAACGACAGGGCGGATTTCTCCGCGCGGACAGGCGCGGACGCGCTGTTGCTTGCGTTGAAGGCCTGCGGCGTCGACTACCTGTTTGCCAATGCCGGAACCGATTTCCCGCCGATCATCGAATCTTTCGCGTCGCTGCCGGCGGACAATACGCCCGCGCCTGTGATGGTGCCGCATGAGACGGCCAGCGTGGCCATGGCGCATGGCTACTATCTGGTGACCGGTCGGCCGCAAGCGGTCATGGTGCATGTCAATGTCGGGCTGGCGAATGCGGTGATGGGTGTCCTCAACGCCGCCAGCGACAACGTGCCCGTGCTGGTCATGTCGGGACGGACGCCGCTGACGGAGACGGAGCGCCCGGGGCACCGGAGCACCCCGATCCACTACGGGCAGGAGATGTTCGACCAGACCTCGCTGGTGCGCGATGCGGTGAAATACAGCTACGAGATGCGCTATTCGGAACAGGCCGGTGCGCTGGTCGCCCGGGCGCTGGGGCTCGCCACTTCCGCCCCGGCCGGGCCGGTCTATCTGAGCCTGCCGCGCGAACCTCTTGCCGAGGCCCTGCCGCAGGGCGCCGCCGCGCTGGCGCCCGCGCGCCCTGCGGCCACTCCGGCGGCGCCGGACCCGTCCGCCATCGACCGGCTCGCAGGATGGCTGGCGGGCGCAAACCGGCCGATGTTCATCTGCCAGCGCGGCGATCCGGCGGGACGGCTGGGCCCGCGGCTCTCCGACTTCGCCCAGCGCCACGGGATCGGCGTGAGCGCGGCCTTCGCGACGCGCAACGTGCTGGCGTCGGATCATCCGAATTTCCTCGGCTTTCTGCCGTCGCCGGAGCTGAGCGAAGCCGACCTCGTGATCGTCCTGGACAGTTGCACGCCCTGGATCCCGGCCAGCCAGACTCCGCCCGATGGCGCCAGGGTGGTGCATATCGGCCCGGACCCGCATTTCGCCCGCATGCCGGTGCGCGGCTATCGCTGCGATCTGGCGGTGCAGGCCGATCCGGTGCTGGCGCTCGACGCGCTCGACGCGGCGCTCGCCGACCCGCGCGCGGGTGTTGCAGAGCGCAACGCCACCCTGGCAGGGGCCGCGGCGGACAGGCAGGCGCGCCTCACGGCAGTGGCGCGGGCGGCAAAGGCGACCGATCCGATGGGGTCGGAATGGCTCAGCCATTGCCTCGGGCAGGTCATGGGCGAGGATGGCGTGGTCTTTTCGGACCTCGGTGCGCTGCCCGGTTTTTTGAACCTTGTCGGGCCGAACCGGTTCTTCAACAGCCCGCATTCCGGCGGATTGGGCTGGGCGATGAATGCCGCACTCGGTGCACAACTCGCCGATCGCGACCGCCTTGTGATCGCCGCCGTGGGCGACGGCTCCTACATGTTCGCAAATCCGGTGACGGCGCATCAGATCGCCGAGGCGCTCGGGCTGCCGATCCTGACCATCGTCAAGAACAACGCGATGTGGAATGCCGTCCGCCGGTCCGTCGCGTCCGAATACCCCGATGGGGCGGCGATGCGCAGCAATGTCCCGCCGCTGGTCTCCCTCACCCCTTTGCCCGACTTCGCCGCCATCGCCCGGGCGAGCCGGGCGCATGCCGAAACCGTCGAACACGGCGCCGATCTGCCGGCCGCACTCGAACGCGCGATCGCTGCTATCCGCACCGAACGGCGCCAGGCGCTGCTTGATGTGCGGGTTGCCGTCGCCGACGCCCACTGAGCTATCCCGGCTGGCGGAAGTGCCTGGACGGATTGACCTCTGGACCGTTCGGCCACAATCCGGCCCGTGCCGGGACCCGCATTTTGCGAGGATAGACACCGCCCGTCGGCTCGGAAGGCCGCCGTTCTTGGCGCTGGGACGCAACACGGCGCCCAAGAATGAACCGGACCATCCGGGGCGACAGGTTTCGCTCGAGGAATATCTGTCGGAAATCGGATGGGGAACAGCGCAGGAGGATCCCATGTGATCCGGGATGTCGGCGCCGGGTGTCAGGCGCGCGTCCTGTCCTGCGTGGGTTTCAATCGACCAAGCCCTTCACCTTGGCGCGTTGGCGGCGCGCGGTTCGCAAGCGCGAGACATAGTCGTCCGCGATCACCCCGAACAGGATGACGCTGCCCATGACCGCGAAATTCAGCGAAGAGGGGATGCCCAGAAGGTTGACCAGGTTCTGAAGCACCTGGATCAGCACCGCGCCGAGCACCACACCCAGGATGGATCCCTCGCCGCCGCGCAAAGAGAACCCGCCCAGCACCGCCGCCGCGATCCCGTAGAGTTCGTAGAAATTGCCGTGCGAAGCGGGGTGGACCGAGCGGACATACATCGCGAAGAAGACCGCCGAGAAGGCTGTCAGCACGAGGCAGATGACATAGGCCGAGACGATGACACGGCCTGTCTTGATGCCGCTGTAGCGCGCGGCCTCGGGGTTCTTGCCGACGGCAAAGAGGTGGCGGCCGAACACAGTCCGGTGCAGCAGTATCCAGGAAAATACGGCGACGATGGCGAAGGCGATGGTGGAATGCGGCACGCCCCAGCTCCGGCCGGTGGTCATCCATTCGAGGACCGGGAAGGTCTCGCCGAAGCCGAAACCGGCGGTGCCGTCCGCCGTGTAGAACCGCGCCACGCCGCGGTAGATGAGAAGGCCGCAGAGGGTGACGATGAACGGCTGCAGACCGAGCCGGGTGATCAGCCAGCCATGGACCGCGCCCATTGCCGCGCCGAGCGCCAGCACGATGCCGAGGGCGAGCGGCCAGGCCACGTCGTGGACCACGATCAGATCGATGAAGATCACACCGAGCAGTGCGATGACCGAGCCGATCGAAAGCTCGATCCCGGCGGTGACGATCACGAAAGCCTCGGCGATGGAAAACAGCCCGAAAAGCCCGATCAGATTGGCCGTGTTGCCCAGGTTGATCGGGGACAGGAAGAGCGGGTTGATAAGCGCCACCACTGTGCCCACCACGAGGATCAGCGTCGCCAGGCCGAGGTCTTTCTTCTGCACGTATCGTCTCCTTGTTTGTCTCAGCGTACGGCGAGGCGCAGGATCGCCTCTTCGGATATCTCCGCCGGATCCAGCACGCCGGTGATCCGCCCGCCGGCCATGACCGCCACCCGGTCCGACACGCCGACGATTTCCTCCATGTCCGACGAGATCATCAGGATGCCGACTCCGCGCTCCGCCAGAGCGTGCATCAGCCGGTAGACCTCGGCCTTGGCGCCGACGTCGATGCCACGGGTCGGTTCGTCGAAGATCATCACCTTGGGGTCGATCGCCAGCCACTTGGCGAGCACGACCTTCTGCTGGTTGCCGCCCGACAGTTCTGCCACGGCAGCGTTCAGGGTGGCGGTCTTGATGCCAAGCTCGGCGCGCGCGTCCGAGGCCAGGGCCTGTTCTGCAGCCGCGTTGGCGAAGACCCCGCGCGCGGACAACCGCGCGAGGCTGGGCAGCGTGATGTTGTCCGCGACGCCGAAGTCGAGGAACAGCCCGTGTGCCTTGCGGTCCTCGGGGACGAGGCAGATGCCGGCCTCGATCGCTTCGATGACGGAGCCGGGTGGGATCGGCCGGCCGGCAATGCTGACGTGCCCTGCCTCGGGTGGGTCGATGCCGAACAGGACGCGGGCAAGCTCGGTCCGCCCGGCGCCGACGAGCCCGGCGAGGCCCAGCACCTCGCCCTTGCGCAGGACCAGATCGACAGCTGCGTCCGGGTGGGCCGCGGTGCGCAGGCCCTCGAGCGTCAGCGCAGGATCGGCGAGCGCGTTGCCGGCGTGCGCCGCGTCGCGGAACCGGCGCAGATCGCGGCCGATCATCATCCGCACAAGGCTGTCGCGGTCGATCTCGCCGCGCGGCAGGGCGCCCACGTTGTGGCCATCCCTGAGCACCGTGACCCGGTCGCAGACCGCCTCGATCTCGGACAGACGATGAGAGATGAAGATGATCGCGACGCCGCGTCCGCGCAGATCGCCGATTACCTCGAGAAGACGGTTGGTTTCGGACAGTGTCAGGCTCGAGGTCGGCTCGTCCAGGATGATCAGCCGCGCCTCGGTTGCCAGCGCGCGGGCGATCTCGACAAGTTGCCGGTCGGCGAGGGAGAGCGCGGCAACCGGATCGGAGGGGCCGAAGCGGGCGCCCAGAAGCTTCAGGATCGGGTCCACCTTGCGGGCCATGGCACGTCGGTCGAGGAGGCCGAACGGGCCGCCCCGCAGTTCGCGCCCCAGAAGCACGTTGCCGGCGACATCGAGGTTGTCGAGGGCGGTCAACTCCTGGTGGACGAAGGCAATGCCTTGGGCCGCGGCGCCGGCCGGGTCGAGCCGGTCGAACCGGACCCCGTCGATGACCATATGGCCGCTGTCGGGTGCGACGACCCCGCCGAGGATCTTCATCAGCGTCGACTTGCCGGCGCCGTTCTCGCCGACGATGCCGACGACCTCGCCGCCCTCCACGGACAGATCCACCCCCTGCAGCGCCACGACGCCGGGATAGACCTTGCCGATCTTCTCAAAGCTGAGACGTATCCTGTCCATGCGATCCACCACCGGTTCGATATGCGGCCGACGCGCAGGGCCCGGCGCCTATGCGGTGCCGGGCCCTGAACGGGCCTGTGGGATTGGGAGGATCCCCTCAGCCGCCGATACGTGCCATCAGCTCGTCCTGGAACGCATCGACGTTCTCCTGGTCGATGACCTTGGTCGGCACGATGATCAGGCCGTCATCGGGCACTCCCGAGGTGTCGCCGTCGAGCCAGGCGGCCATCAGCTTCATCCCCTGATAGCCCCACTGGTAGGGATCCTGCACGATGGTGCCG
>JAGRMP010000532.1:0-1863 GCA_020441225.1 Maritimibacter sp.
ACCGGCAGGTCGATCTCGCGCACCAGATCGGCGATGAACACGAAGGAGCCCCGCAGGAGCCCGACCACCACCAGCTTGTCGGTGTCGGCGAAGGCGTCGTGTATGTCCTTCGACAGCGCCTCCACCCGGGCCGCGATGGTCTTGGCCGAGATCAGTTCGTCGATGACATATGGCCGCGTCGGCATCTGCGCCCCCTTGCACTGGTTGCATCCTGCCGCCAGCTTAGGCAAATCGGGGGACAAGTCACGGCCCAAGGCACATGAAGAAAGGGCGACATGCCGACACATGGCGAAACCAGGCGGATGCCGTATTCGGCACGGCAGATGTACGACCTCGTGGCGGATGTGAAGCGGTACCCCGATTTCATCCCCTGGATCGCGGCCGCGCGGGTCCGCTCGGTGGTGCCCGAGGGCAACGGCTGCCAGCGGATGGAGGCCGACCTGGTGGTGAGCTTCAAGGTGTTTCGCGAGAAATTCGGCAGCCGCGTGCTGCTCGACGAGCCGAACCGGAGGATCGACATCGAATACCTCGACGGTCCGTTCAAATACATGCGCTCGACCTGGGCCTTTGCCGACGCGCCGGGCGAGGCGCGGGCCTGCGATGTGACCTTCGACGTCGATTTCGAGTTTCGCAATGTGGTGTTGCAGAAGGTGATCGGCGTGGTGTTTCACGAGGCGATGCAGCGGATCGTGCGCGCCTTCGAAGCCCGCGCCAAGGCGCTCTACGCGGCATGAGCGCGTTGCAGGTCCAGACCGCCGCCGGGACCATGGGGCGACCCTCTCCGACCGGGCGCGCCGAGGCGCTTCGACGCGCCTTGCCACGCGGTTTCGAAACCGCGTCCCGCGCCGTGGCCGGGCCCTGCCGCCCCCGGCCTTGACCGCCTCGTGACCCCGCCGCACTCTCCCCCCATGAGCTTCGCGTCCCGCATCATCCGAACCCCGATCGCGTTCGAACGCGACCCTGCCGACGAGACCGCGCAGGTCTTTGCCGATCTGATGCCGGAACTGCGCGCGCTCGTGGCCGGCGCGGCCGGGTGCAGCCCCTACCTGCGCGAGCTTGCCGTGCGCGAGGCCGACTGGCTGCGCGCGGCGCTCGCCAGGCCGCCAGAAGAGGTGCTGGCGGAGGTGCTCGCCGCCGCCACTGGCGAGACCGATGCCGAGCTTCGTCCCGCGCTCCGGGCCGCGAAGCGCCGGGTCGCGCTCCTCGCCGGGCTCGCCGATCTGGGCGGGGTCTGGGCGCTCGAAGAGGTCACCGGCGCGCTCACACGGCTCGCCGACATCGCCACCGACCGGGCGCTCAAGCTGCATGTCGCGGGCGAGATCGCGCGCGGAAAATTGCCCGGCGCGACCGAAGACGACATCGCGACGGCCGGCGGCGCGGTGGCGCTGGCGATGGGCAAGATGGGGGCAGGGGAGCTCAACTATTCCTCCGATATCGACCTCATCATGCTGTTCGACGAAAGCCGCTACGCGCGCGACGATTTCCACGAGGCGCGGGCGAGTTTCGTGCGCGCCACGCGGCGGATGAGCGCGACCTTGAGCGAGATGACGGCGGACGGTTATGTCTTCCGCACCGATCTTCGGCTGCGCCCCGACCCGAGCGTGACCCCGGTGATTCTCGCCATGGCCACGGCCGAGAGCTATTACGAAAGCCTCGGGCGCACCTGGGAGCGGGCCGCCCATATCAAGGCGCGCGCCTGCGCCGGCGACATCGCCGCGGGCGAGGCCTATCTCGACCGGCTCACCCCCTTCGTCTGGCGCAAGCATCTCGATTTCGCCGCCATCCAGGACGCCCACGACATGCGGCTCAGGATCCGCGAGCACAAGGGGCTGGGCGGGCCGATCGCCCTCGAAGGCCACGACA
>JAGRMP010000532.1:1899-4199 GCA_020441225.1 Maritimibacter sp.
TCGAGTTCTTCACCCAGACCCGGCAACTGATCTCCGGCGGGCGCGACCCGGACCTGCGCGACCGGGCCACGGTGCCGGGGCTGGCGAAGCTCGCGGAAAAGGGCTGGGTGCCCGAAGACACCGCCCGGACGCTCACGCGCCATTACCGCCGCCACCGCGAGATCGAGCACCGGGTGCAGATGGTGCGCGACGCCCAGACCCACAAGCTGCCGCAGGATCCGGGCGAGATCGCGCGGATCGCCAACATGATGGGCGAGACGGAAGTCGCCGGCTGGCGGGCGGCGCTGAAGGCGGCGCTCACCGAGGTGCACGGGCTCACCGAGGGGTTTTTCGCGCCCGAGGAGAAACAGGCGGCGCTGCCCGATTTCACCGCGGAAGACGAGGAGATCATCGGCCGCTGGCGCTCCTACCCGGCCTGCCGCTCGGCGCGCGCGAGCCAGCTCTTCGAGCGCCTCAAGCCCGAGCTGCTCGCCCGGCTCGGCAAGGCCGCCCGCCCGCGCGAGGCGCTGGTGCATTTCGACGCCTTCCTGCGCGGGCTTCCGGCCGGCGTGCAGCTGTTCTCGCTGTTCGAGGCCAACCCCTCGCTGGTCGATCTAATCGTCGACATCGCCGCCACCGCGCCGGCGCTCTCCGCCTATCTCGGACGCAACGCCCAGGTCTTCGACGCGGTGCTGGGGGGCGATTTCTTCAAGCCCTGGCCCGGCGTCGCGGGGTTGAGTGCCGATCTGGCGGACAAGCTCGCCGCGGCGGCGGGGGATTACGAGGTCCAGCTCGACACCGCGCGACGCTGGAAGAAGGAATGGCATTTCCGCATCGGCGTGCACCACCTGCGGGGCCTGATTTCGGGCCGCGAGGTGGGGGCGCAATATGCCGATCTCGCCGAGGCGGTGCTGGCCGCGCTCTGGCCGGTGGTGGTCGCGGGCTTTGCCGAGAAGCACGGCGAGCCCCCGGGGCGCGGCGCGGCGGTGATCGGCATGGGCAGCCTCGGCGCGCGGACCACGTCGGCCACTTCGGATCTCGACATCATCGTGATCTACGACGCGGACGGGGAGGAGGCCTCGGAGGGCCGCCGCCCGCTCGCCGCGCGCACCTATTACGCCCGGTTGACCCAGGCGATGGTCACGGCGCTGTCGGCGCCGATGCCGGAGGGCAAGCTCTACGAGGTGGACATGCGGCTGAGGCCTTCGGGCAAGCAGGGGCCGGTCGCGACCTCGCTCGACGCCTTCCGCGCCTACCAGCGCGACGAGGCCTGGACCTGGGAGCATCTCGCGCTCACCCGGGCGCGCTGGGTGGCGGGCGACGCCGGGATCGGGGCCGATGTGGCCCAGGTGCGCGAGACGGTGCTGGCGCGTCCGCGCGACGCCGCCACAACCCGCGCCGATGTGCAGGACATGCGCGCCCGGATCGCCGAGGCGAAGGGCGGCGGGGCCGGTCCGTTCGAGGCCAAGATCGGGCCGGGGCGGATGCAGGATATCGAGCTCATCGGCCAGTGCGCGACGCTGCTCGCGGGCGCGGGGCCGCATGATGTCGAGGGGCAGATCGGGCGCGGACTGGCGATCGGCTGGATCACCGAGGCCGAGGCGGGCGCGCTCGGGGCGGCCTATGATCTGCTCTGGCGGCTGCAATCGGCGGCGAAACTGCTCACCGAGGGGCGGCTGGAGCTCGACCGGATCGGTCTGGGCGGCTGCGAATTCCTGCTGCGCGAGACCGGCGCGGAGACGACCGAAGCGCTGGCTGGCGAGATCGCGCGGCGGGTGGAGACGGCCGAGGCCGCCATCGAGGCGGCCCTCGCCCGCGCGCCGAAGGCGCGGGCGCCTGTGACGCCGGCGGTGCGGCAGACGGAAACGACGGGCGCCGCGGAAGCGGATGCGGACGCGCGAACGGCGCGGGAAGGGAGCTGATGATGGCACAGGAAAACCACGCCTGCGATCCGCGCGGGCTGATCCGCGAGGCCTACCGGATCGAGGGGATCGGGGCGCAGGAAGCGCGAACGATCTTTCTCGACTGGGCGCTGACCCGGCCTGACAGCCCCGGCGAGAAAGAGCAGATCGCGGCCCTGCTCGCAGCCTACGGCGCCGACGCGCCCGATCACCCGATGAGCGCCGTGCTGCGCGAGGGGTTGGAGGCAACGGGTCCGTCGAAGGGACGGCGCGGCGGCAGCCGGGGGCGGCGGGGGTGAGGCGGGCGCGGCGTTCGGTGCCTGGCCCCGGCGAAGGTCTGGCGGGTGGAGATGTGGTTTAGAACAGGGGGTTGACCGGGAGGGCAAGGTCCTTGAGGTTTTCCGGTTTTCCGGTTTTCCG